>JBIKUY010000038.1:0-10753 GCA_044347355.1 Prochlorococcaceae cyanobacterium
ACGGCCTGCACGGTGAGGAGGTGCCCTGGGAGTGTCTGGAAACCTGGCAGAAGCAGGCCCTGGCCGCCCTGGCGGGTGAAGGTGCCCTGGCCCGGCCGCTGCTCTGGAATCTGGGGGCCTACCTGTGGCTAACCGATCAGATCGACAACCTGGACGCAGCCCTCGACCAGGCCCGCGGGCTGCTGGCCGCCCGCAGTGGCGAGCGCCTGCGCCAGGCATTGGCCAATCGGTAACAACCGCCACTCACGATTAACGGGGCGCCGTGGTGTCTTGGATTGGTCGGTCAGCTCGTGCGCCGGCAATCCGCCTGGCCGGTTCGGTGCGCTTTGTTGTGGAGCCCGACCGGAGTGCAGTTCGCCATCACTCCGGCATTTCCACGCCGCTCAGCATCGCCCATGTCCAATCTTTCGCGCCGCAAGTTTCTGCTCACCGCCGCCGGCTCAGCCGCGGGAGCCGTCTGGCTCGCCGCCTGTGGCGGCACCAGCAAGAAAGCTGACATTCAACCCACCAGCACGGCCACCGGCGCTGACGCTCCCGAGGTGCCCGGCGCCACCCTGGGCTTCATCGCCCTCACCGATGCCTCACCGGTGATCATCGCCCTGGAGAAGGGCCTCTTCGCCAAGCACGGCATGCCCGAGGTGAAGGTGGTGAAGCAGACCTCCTGGGCCGCCACCCGCGACAACCTGGAACTGGGCAGTGCCGGCGGCGGCATCGACGGCGCCCACATCCTCTCGCCGATGCCCCTGCTGCTCACGGCCGGCACGATCACCAAGAGCAAGCAGCCCCTGCCGATGTACACCCTGGCTCGCCTGAACACCCAGGGCCAGGCCTACTCGGTATCGAAGGACTTTCCAGGCCTCACCATCAAGGACGCAGAGGCGATGAAGAAGGCGGTGGCCGCCGCGAGTGATAAAGGCAGGAAGTTCAAAGCGGCCGTCACCTTCCCAGGTGGCAATCACGACCTGTTCATGCGCTATTGGATGGCCGCCAACGGCATCGACCCCAACAAGGACGCCGACCTGGTGGTGGTGCCGCCACCGCAGATGGTGGCCAACATGCAGACCGGCACCATGGACACCTTCTGCGTGGGTGAGCCCTGGAACCAGCGACTGGTGAACAAGAAGTTGGGCTACACCGCCGCCCAGACGGGGGAATTCTGGAACAAGCACCCTGAAAAGGCCTTCTCGCTGCGGGCCGACTGGGTGGATGCCAATCCCAAGGCCGCCAAGGCCCTGCTGATGGCGGTGCAGGAGGCCCAGATGTGGTGCGACGACCCGGCCAATCTCGATGAGATGTGCGAAATCGTGACCCAGGACAAGTACATCAAGGCAACCATTGAGGACATCAAGCCCAGGCTGGCCGGCACCGTCGACTATGGCGACGGCCGCAAGGTGACCAACAGCCCGTACAAGATGCTGTTCTGGGCCAGCGATTCCTCCTTCCCCTTCAAGAGCCACGACACCTGGTTCGTGACCGAAGACATGCGCTGGGGCTATCTGCCCGCCAACACCGACATCAACGCCCTGGTGAGCAAGGTGAACCGAGCTGATCTGTGGAAGGAAGCGGCCAAGGCCATCGGCCAGGAGAAGGCGATTCCCGCCAGCGATTCCCGCGGCAAGGAAACGTTCTTCGATGGGGTGGTCTTCGATCCGGAAAATCCCAAGGCTTATCTCGATTCACTCAAGATCAAAGCCCTGAAGTGATCAAGCGCTGATCCACACCGCACTGTCTTTTTCGTCTACCCGTCGTGACTTCAGCTCTCACCCCGAGCCGGCGGCGGCGCCGGCTGCTGCCGGGCCTGCCGCAGATGCTTCCTTACCTGCTCTGCATCGGCGCCTTCTTGATTGTGTGGCAGCTGCTCTCAGCGGTGCTCGGCGTGGCCCGCCTGCCGGGCCCGATCAACGTGATCGCCGACACCTGGGATCCGTACATCAGCCAGCCCTTCTTCGATGACGGCGGCACCAGCAAGGGGCTGGGCTGGCAGATCCTGATCTCCCTGCAGCGGGTGGCCATCGGCTATGGCCTGGCGGCAGTGGTGGGGATCTCCATCGGCGGTCTGCTGGGCCTCAACCGCTTCGTGGGCAAGGGCTTCGACCCGGTGGTGCAGGTGCTGCGCACGGTGCCGCCGCTGGCCTGGTTTCCGATCTCCCTGATGGTGTTTCAGGACGCCAACACCTCGGCCATCTTCGTGATCTTCATCACCGCGATCTGGCCGATCATCATCAACACAGCGGTGGGCATCATGGAGATCCCCCAGGACTACACCAACGTGGCGCGGGTGCTCCGCCTGAGCAAGCGGGCCTACATCCGCGACATCGTGGTGCCGGCCACGGTGCCCTACGTGTTCACCGGCCTGCGCATCGCCGTGGGTCTGGCCTGGCTAGCGATCGTGGCCGCCGAGATGCTCAAGGCCGACGGCGGCATCGGCTACTTCATCTGGGATGCCTACAACGCCGGCGGCGATTCCAGCTCCAGCGCGATCATCCTGGCCATCGTCTATGTGGGAGTGGTAGGTCTACTGCTCGACCGCCTCGTGGCCTGGGTGGGGCGCAAGGTGAGCCGGGGGGAGAACTGAGATGGCCACCGGACTGCTCACGGTTGATGCCGTCACCCAGTCTTTCCCGCTCGACGGGGGCGGGCGCTATGTGGCTCTGCAGGGGGTGACCCTCGAAGTGCGCGCCGGCGAATTCGTCACCCTGATCGGCCACTCCGGCTGCGGCAAGAGCACCCTGCTCAACTTGATGGCCGGCCTCAGCCAGGCCACGGAGGGGGGCATCTTGATGAACGGCCGCCAGGTCACCGATCCGGGGCCGGACCGGATGGTGGTGTTCCAGAACTACTCGCTGCTGCCCTGGAAAACGGTGCGGGAGAACATCGCCCTGGCCGTGGACACCGTGTACCCCCAGCTCAGCCCTGCCGAGCGCCGCGAGATCGTGGAGCGCAACATCCAGCTGGTGAACCTCACCGCTGCAGCGCACAAATTCCCAGCGGAACTCTCCGGCGGCATGAAACAGCGGGTAGCGATCGCCCGTGCCCTGGCGATCCGGCCCACGTTGCTGCTGCTCGATGAGCCTTTCGGCGCCCTCGATGCCCTCACCCGCGGCAACCTGCAGCAGCAACTGATGCAGATCTGCCAGGAGTCGGCGCTCACCACCGTGATGGTGACCCACGATGTGGATGAGGCCCTGCTGCTCTCCGACCGGGTGGTGTGCCTGAGCAACGGCCCAGCCGCAGGCATCGGCCGGGTCGTGGACGTGCCCCTGCCCCGGCCACGGGAGCGGCTCACGGTGATGAACCATCCGGATTACTACCACCTGCGCGCCGAGCTGATCCATTTCCTGCAGGAGCAGCGCCGCCTCAAGCAATCCGCCCGCCCACGCCGATGACCGCCATCCCCCCCAGCGCCACCGTGACCAGCTCCCCCCAGCCGCTTGCGGGCCCCAGCGGAGCCGACGCTGCCTTCCTGGAGTTCCGGGATGTGGGTCAGGTGTTCCAAACCCGCCACGGCCCCTTCGAGGCCCTACGCGACATCAACCTGCAGGTGCGCCAGGGGGAGTTCCTGTGCGTGATCGGCCACTCCGGCTGCGGCAAGAGCACCCTGCTGAACATGGTGTCGGGCTTCCTGCAGCCCAGCAGTGGCACCGTGCGCCTGCAGGGCACGCCGATCGAGCGGCCAGGCCCCGACCGCATGGTGGTGTTCCAGAACTATTCCCTGCTGCCCTGGCTCACGGTGTGGCAGAACGTGGAGATGGCCGTGAAGGCGGCCCGGCCCGAGCTGGCAGCCGCCAGCCGCCGTGAGGTGGTGACCCACCACCTGGACATGGTGGGACTGATGGAGGCCCGCACCAAGCGCCCCGGCCAGCTCTCTGGCGGCATGCGCCAGCGGGTGGCGATCGCCCGGGCCCTGGCCGTGAGCCCGGCGGTGCTGGTGCTGGATGAACCCTTCGGCGCCCTCGATGCGATCACCAAGGAAGAGCTGCAGGAAGAGCTGCTAGCGATCTGGCGCGAGCAGAAGCCAACGGTGCTGATGATCACCCACGACATCGACGAGGCCCTGTTCCTCGCCGATCGGGTGGTGATGATGACCAACGGACCATCGGCCACCATCGGCGAGATCCTGGCGGTGCCGTTCGAGCGGCCCCGCAGCTACGAGGCCATCCAGGAGGATTCCCGCTACGGCCAGCTGCGCAACCACGCCCTCGACTTCCTCTACCGCCGCTACGCCCACGACGTGGACTGAGCGGTGCTCGCCAGTCAAGGCGCTGCTCTAAGTGGTGAGGTGATCGAGGAGGTTGGTCAAGAGCTGTTGGCCCTGACGGGTTACCTGAGTTCCCCAGCGGCGTGCATTGGCGCGGATGGCCTCCACGCCGCCATGCCCAAGGGCCTCCAGCACGTAGTTGCGATCCTGCTCCAGCCAGAGCTCCAGCTGATCGGGCTGCACCTCCACATGGAACTGCAGGCCCACGGCCCGCGCCCCGATGCGGAAGGCCTGCTCGCGGCAGTGGAGGCTGCTGGCCAGCAGTTCGGCCTGCGGCGGCAGCAGGCAGCGATCCCCATGCCAGTGCAGCACCAGTTCGCTGGCGGCGAGTCCTCGCAACAGCTGGCCCGCCGCTGGGTTCTGGGCCGGGTCCACACACCAGCTGATCGCACCGAAGCCCACCTCCCGCAGGGGCCGGGGCGGCTCGCCCACCTGCAGGGGGATGGCCGTACCCCCGGCCGCCAGGGCCAGCAGCTGGGCCCCCAGGCACACGCCGATCAGCGGCTGCTGCTGGGCAAGCGCCTGGCGGAGCAGCTCCACTTCCGCCGCCAGCCAGGGGTAGGCCGGGTCTCCTATGTCCGCCACCCCCATCGGCCCGCCCAGCACCAGCAGCAGATCATCGGGCTCCAGCTGCGGCAGGGAGTCGCCCAGATCGAGGCGCACGATCCGGATCGGCCAGCCCCGCCGCGCCGCTTCGGCAGCAAACAAACCGGGGCCCTCCCGTTCCAGATGCTGCAGCACCACCAGGCGGGTCATCGGACCGCCCCCTCCGCGGCGGGCTGCAGGCACACCGCCGCCCCCTTCAGTTCCGGCTGCTTCGAAATCGGGCAACCAAGCTCATGCATCAAACGGTTGGCCTCGCACGCCAGCTCCCCCTGGGAGGCGCCCCAGTGCATCGGCAGGAACACGGTGCCGCGGCGGATGCGCTCGGTGAGCTGCACCTTGGCAGTGAGGACACCGCGGCGGGAATGCACCTGGGCCAGCTCCCCCTCCGCCAGTCCGGCGTCAGCCGCATCCTCGGGGTGCACCTCCAGCAGGGGTTCGGGGTGGGCCTTGCCCACCCGCACCACGTGGGCGGTGCGGGTCATGGTGTGCCAGTGGCCCAGCAGCCGGCCCACGGTGAGCACCAGGGGATAAGCGTCATCGGGGGGCTCGGCCAGACCCAGGGGCGGATCGGCCCAGAGCCGCGCCCGGCCGGAGGGGGTGGGGAAGTGCAGGTTCTCGTAGAGCCGCGCCTGGCCGCCACCCGGGGCGGTGCCGGCGGGGAAGGGCCACTGCTGGGGGCCGTGCTCGGCCAGCAGGACATGGCTGAGGCCGCTGCAGTCGCACACCCGGCCGGCGGTGAGCGCCACGAACTCGGCGTACACCTCGCCGGCGTCGCGCCAGCCGAACTGCTGCCCAAAACCCAGGCGCCGGCCCAGTTCCGCGAAGATCGCCCAGTCGGGCCGGGCCTCGCCGGGGGCTGGGCGGAAAGCGTGGCAGAGGGTGACGCGGCGCTCGGAGTTCACCATCACCCCCTCCTTTTCGCTCCACTGAGCGGCGGGCAGCACCAGGTGGGCCACCGCCTCGGTTTCGGTGCCGGCATAGGCCTCGCTCAGCACCACCAGGGGGCAGTTCGCCACCGCCGCCCGCACACGGTCGAGGCTGGGCATGCTCACCAGCGGGTTGGTGGCCGCCACCCACCAGAGGTCGAGTTCACCCCGCTCCATCGCCTCAACCTGCTGCCACACCGCCAGGCCGGGCTGGGAAGCGATCGCGCCGGGCGCGAAGCCCCAGTGGCGCTCCACTTCAGCCCGATGGCCCGGATCGCTCACCGTGCGGTAACCGGGCAGCAGCTGGGCCAGACCGCCCACCTCGCGGCCGCCCATGGCGTTGGGCTGGCCGGTGAGCGAGAAGGGCCCGGCGCCCGGCCGGCCGATCTGGCCGCTCACCAGGTGCAGGTTGCAGAGGCCGGCCACGGTGGCGGTGCCCTCGCGGCTCTGGTTCACCCCCATCGACCAGAGGCTGAGCGCCGCCCGGCTGGCGATCCACCAGTCGGCCAGCTGGCAGAGGTCGGCGGCGGCGATGCCGCACACCGCCGCGGCCCGCTGCGGATCCCAGGCCCGCCAAAGGGTTTCCAGCTCGGCGAAGCCCTCGGTGTGGCCCGCCACGAAGGCCCGATCCACGCCGCCGCCCTCTAGCAGCAGGTGGCCCAGGCCGCAGAGCAGGGCCAGGTCGGTGCCGGGGGCGATGGCCAGGTGCAGGTCGGCGGCGTCGCTGGTGGCGGTGGCGCGCGGATCCACCACCACCAGGCGCGGCCCATCCCCCTTGCGCCGGCGCTTGAGCAGCCGCTGGAACAGCACCGGATGGCACTCGGCGGTGTTGGTGCCGATCAGCAGCACCAGGTCGGCGAGGTCGAGGTCGTCGTAGCAGCAGGGGGGGCCGTCGGAGCCGAAGCTGCGGGCATAGCCGGCCACCGCCGAACTCATGCACAGGCGCGAGTTGGCATCGAAGTTGTTGCTGCCCAGGGCGCCCTTGAGCAGCTTGTTGGCCGCGTAGTAGTCCTCGCAGAGGAACTGGCCCGAGCCGTAGATCGCCAGGGCCGCCGGGCCTTTGCGGGCCAGAGTGGCCCGGATGCGCTCCACCAGGATGGTGAAGGCCCGCTCCCAGCTGATCGGCGCAAGCGGCTGATCGGTGCGCTCGCGCCACAGGGGCGTGGTGAGCCGGTTGGGGTGGAGGGTTTCGCCCACGGTGGCGCCCTTGACGCACACCTGGCCCAGGGAGGAGGGGTGCTGGCGGTCGCCGCGGGCGGTCCAGATGCCGCCGGGTTCGGCCGGGGCCTTCAGCTCCAGGCCGCAGCCCACACCGCAGTAGGGGCACTGGGCCCGGGCAGCAGGGCTGGTGGCTGGATCACGGGCCATGGCGCCATTCGATCAAGCCGGGCCAGCCCATCAGGGTGGCGGTTGATACCAAGCCTGCCTGGGGACAGCGGCACTGGCCGGTCAGAAGCGCCAGAGGCGCTGAAATGGACCCAGCAGCGTTCTCTCCCCCTGGCAGCCCTCCCCCAAGACCCCGTCCTCGCCAGCAACTGCTTCGGCTTCGAAGCCGACTTCACCGCCGATCTGCGTTGCATCCCGATGGCGGTGCGGCGCAAGCTCGATCTGGCCGGCGTCAAGCTCAAGCTGCAGCACTGGAGCGAGCTGGAGGAGGCCGAGCGCGGCGCCCTGCTGGCCTGGCCCGATGATCCTGCCGGCATCGAGGCGCTGCGGGAGCACCTGCTGGCGCGCACCGCGGCCCTCAGCGCCGGCCCGGCCAAGGAGCTGCCGCGGCCGGTGGACGAACCCTGGCAGCAGGCCGTCGTGATTCCGGAGGTGCTGGCCGCCTCCTGCGCCCAGCTGGGCCTGGCGGTGCGGGGCGAGGGCTGGGCGGAACTGGACGAGCTGCAGCGCTTCGCCCTGGTGAAGCTCAGCCACCCCGGCCACGAGCACCGCAACCTGCCGCGGGCCCTGGCGGAGTTCGGGCTGCTCGCGCCGGACCCATGCCCTTGATGCCGCTGCGCGCCTGCCTGCTGAGCGGCGGTGAGAGCCGGCGGATGGGCCGCGACAAGGCGCTGCTGCCCCACCCCAACGGCGGCACCTGGTTGGAGCGCACCTTGGTCCTGCTGCACCAGCTCGGAGCACCGATCACCCTGCTCAGCCGCTATCCAGCACACCTGGAGCTGGCCCATGGCCTGCATGCCCACCACGGCGACACCCCACAGCCCGGTCCGGCCGGCTCCGTCACAGCGCTGGCCGAACCACCCCCCTGGGAAGGTCCCCTGCTGGCCCTGCACAGGCTGATGCAGCACCACCCCGATGAGCACCTGCTGCTCTGCCCGGTGGACATGCCGGATCTCAGCCTCTCGGCCCTGCACAGCCTGCTGGCTGCGGCGGCGGGCGACCCGGCCGATCGGCCAACCCGGCTGCACCTGGCCCACGACGGCGAGCGGTTGCAACCACTGCTGGGTGTCTATCCGAGCAGCACCCCGATCCGCCGCCACCTCACCGCGGCGGTGGAGAGGGGCGAACGGCGCCTGCAGGGCTGGCTGGACACGCAGGTGATCCAGGCGGTGCCACTGGAACCCCGGGCCATCCGCAACGTGAACCGGCCGGAGGCTGATCAGCCTGCCGGTTCGCTACCGCCAGCACCAGCCCGGCAGCCATAGCGTGGCCGCCATGGCCAGCGCCACCGACCAGCTCAACCGGCCCCTGGGGGTGCTGCGGCTGTCACTCACGGCCCGCTGCAACCTGGCCTGCCCCTACTGTCTGCCGGATGGCGTGGAGCCGCCGGGCCTGCTCACGCGGGAGCAACGGCTGCGGGTGATCGGAGCTGCGGTGGACTTGGGAGCCCGCAGCCTGCGGCTCACCGGCGGCGAACCGTTGCTGCACAGCGGCCTGGAGGAGCTGGTCGCCGCCGTGCAACCCCTGCGGGCCCTCGAACCAGAAGCCCCTGGCCTGCGCGAGATCGCCCTCACCAGCAATGGCGTGCTGCTCAACGCCGAGCGTGCCCGGGCCCTGCGCGCCGCCGGCCTCGACCGCATCACCCTCAGCCTTGACGGCAGCACGGGCGCGGCGGTGGCCCGCATGGCCGGGGTGGGCGGCGGCAATCCCCAGGAGCGGGAACGGCGCGGCGAAGCCCTGCTGGCCAAGGTGCTGGCGGCGATCGAGCATGCCCGCGCCGCCGGCTTCGACCCCGGCCGCGGGGCGCTCAAGCTCAACGCGGTGATCCAGCGGGGCGTCAACGATGACCAGCTGCTGCCCCTGGCGGCCCTGGCCCGGGAGCGCGGCGTGGAGCTGCGCCTCATTGAGTTCATGGACGTGGGCAACCGCAACGGCTGGCGACCGGATGCGGTGCTCAGCGCTGCCGAGATGGTGGAACGCATCGGCCGCCGCTGGCCACTGGAGCCCCAGGGGCGCGCAGTCCACGGCACCGCCAGCCGCTGGCGGTACAGGGATCGCCACCCCGACAGCGGCGGCGCCCATCTGGCGGTGGTGGCCTCGGTGAGCGCCCCCTTCTGCGGCGACTGCAACCGCCTGCGCGTCACCGCCGACGGCATCGCCTACACCTGCCTGTTCGCGTCCCCCGGCAGTGGCCTCGACCTGCGTCCCTGGCTGCAGCCGGACTGCCCAACCGAGGCCGTGCGCAAGGCGATCGCCGGCAGCTGGCAGCGCCGCGCCGACCGCTGGAGCGAGGAGCGGCAGGAGGCTTTGACCGGCATCTCCAGGTCCACCCCGGCCCACGCCGAGATGGCCTACCTGGGCGGCTGAAGCCCGGGCATCACAACCAGTGGTGGGGATAGGGCAGCGCCCCCTTCATCCAGCGGCTGAAGGCCGCGGCGATCAGCACCAGCAGCAGCGAACCGCTGAGCACCGGTGTGAGCACGTAGGGCGGTGTGGCCCCCAGCGCCACGCCGAGAAAGGCGAGGCCGCCGGCGGGCGGATGCAGACAGCGCAGCTGCTGGCCCAGCAGCACGGTGAGCCCCACCGCCAGGGCGATCACCAGCGGGCCCTGGCCCAGCCAGGCCACCGCCGCCACGCTCACCAGGGCCCCCACAAGGTTGCCGAGCACGATGTTGCGCGGCTGGGCCAGGGGGCTGGCCGGGTAGCCAAACAACAACACCGACGAAGCCCCCAACGGGGCCGCCAGCAGCACCATGCCGCTCCAGGCACTGAGCAGACCCAGCAAGGCCAGGGCCAGCAGCGCCCCCAGCCAGGTGACGGACCGCTGGCTGCGCCGGAAGGTGGGCTGGTAGGCCCGTCCGCGCCGCCGCTGCTCCACCAACCAGCTCTGCAGCGTCACCACACCCGGCAATCACGCTCCATCCACGCAGTCCACTGTCGATGGCAGCCGGCGCCATCACGGTGACGACGGCTACGGATCAGCCTGCCCGCACCAGCACCGGCACCCGCTTGAACGCCGGGGTGCCGCTCTCGGGGTCCTTGAGGGGGAGCATCAGCACATTGGCCTCGGGGTAAAACATCAGGGCTGCACCGCGGCGGATCGAACCAGGGATCAGCTCGATGCCGTGGAGAGCGCCCGCCTCCCCCTGCACGGTCACCCGCTGGTGGGCAGCCAGGCCGCTGGCGGCCAGGTCTTCGGGGTTGATCAACAGCGTTTGGCGGTGGGGCATGCCGCGGTACTGATCGCCGTTTTTGTAAACGACGGTGTTGTGCTGGCCATAGCTGCGGGCCGTGATCAGGCTGAGCACCAGGCCCCGCTCATCGTGCGCCAGGCCGCCGAAGTGCTCCGGACCGGGCAGCCCCAGATCCGGCAGGGGGGTGGCCGCCAGCTGGGCACGGCCCGTGGCGGTGGGAAAGCGCGGCTCATGGAGCACCCGCCCGCTCACCTCGAACTCCCGCTTGCTGGCATCGATGCCGGCCATGGCCTCGTAGCCGGGCACGGTGCGGGCGATCAGCTCGCGCACATACACCGGATCCTGCAGGCGCCGCCAGTCGATCGGCTCGCTGCCATGCAGGC
>JBIKUY010000373.1:0-2708 GCA_044347355.1 Prochlorococcaceae cyanobacterium
CCAGACGCACGGCGCCGGCGCTGCGCGGTTTGCGGCCGCTCTCCTCTGCCTTCGCGTACAGATACACGCTGGCGGTGGTGAGGCGCTGTTCGCGGCAAGCGCCGGCGCTGTTCAGGTAGATCCTTTCACTGCGCCGCTGTGCCAGGCCGTTGTAGGGCACGGTGCTGATGGCCGGATGGCACTCCAGCAACTGGCGCTCGGCATCTCGGAGGGTGTCCAACAGGGAGAGGATGGGTCGGCTGGTAAGCAAGGGCTGCTCAATCTCCGCCAGTGGTGCTGTGGCCAAGGGGGAGAAGGCAGGGGTGTCGTCGGGATTGCCAAAGGCGCTGGCCGCCTTGGCGCCGCTGAGGGCTTTCTCCAGGCCCCCCGGGGAGAGATCGGAGGTGCTGGTGATGCCCACCAGGCCGGCGTCGTTCCACACCCGCACGGTGATGGCGCTGCGCTGGGCCCCCTTCATCTGCTTGGCCTCACCCCGGTCCACCTGCACGGAAGTGTCGGTGCTGCAGGAGGCTCCCAGGTCCCACTGGCGGATGCCCTGGCTGGCGGCCAGCTGCTCTAGCTGGCCGCGCAGCTGGGTGGCGCTCAGACCAGAGCTGGCCGGGCTGCCCATGGATTCGCTGCTGCTGGCTGTAGCTGTGCTGGAAGTCATCGTCAGCGGCCCCCCACGGTGATCGAGTCCACCTTGATGTGCGGCTGGCCCACCGTGACGTTGATGCTGCCGCTCACCGAGCCGCAGAAGCCCGCGGCCAGGTCGAGGTCGTTGGCGCACATCGAGATGCGCGGCATCACCTCCTTCGCCTCGCCGATCAAGGTGGCGCCTTTCACCGGTTTGGTGAGCTGGCCGTTTTCGATCAGGTAGCCCTCCTCCACGGCGAAGTTGAACTGGCCTGTGGGGCCCACACTCCCGCCGCCCATCGACTTGCAGTACAGCCCCTTGTCCACTGAAGCAATCAGTTGCTCGGGGGTATGGGGGCCAGCGGCGATGTAGGTGTTGCGCATCCGGCTGGCGGCGGCGAAGTTGTGGCTTTGGCGCCGGCCGCTGCCGGTGCGGGCATGGCCGGTGCGCAGTTCGCCCGCGCGGTCGCTGAGGAAGCGCTTGAGCACCCCGTTTTCAATCAACACGGTGCGCTGGGGCTGCATGCCTTCGTCGTCCATCGCCAGGGAGCCGAAGGCGCCATCGCTAAGGCCCTCGTCGATCGCCGTCACGGCCTCGTGGGCGATCGCCTCGCCCACCTTCTCGGCAAAGGGGGTGGTGCCCCGCTCCACCTGGGTGGTTTCCAACAAGTGGCCGCAGGCCTCATGGAAGATCACGCCGCCGAAGCGGTTGGCCAGCACCGCTGGCATCTGGCCTGCCTCCACATAGTCGGCGTAGAGCATGGCGCCGGCGCTTTCGCACACTTCGAGGGCAGAGGCGTCGACATCCCACTGCTGCAACTGCTCGGGGCGGCCGTGGCTGCCGTAACGGCGGCCGATGCTGGAGCGGTGCTCGCCATCGGCGGCCAGCACGTTCAACCCAAGCGACTGATGCAAGCGCACGTCGCGGGCGAAGGTGCCATCACTGGCGGCTACCAGCACTTCCTGCCAGTCGCGGGCGTAGCTGCCGCGGCGCACCTGCAGGTGGCGCCCCCGTTGCTCCAGGGCTGCGGTTCCCTCCAGCAGCCGGGCCGTGGCCTCCGCCAGTTCCGGGCAGCGGGCCAGCCAGTCGGCTTTGCCGCTGGCGTGGTCGCACAGGCGAGCCAGACCCTCGAAGCCGCTGCGATTGCTGCCGCTGCGCTGCAGGCCGAGCATGCCCAGGGCCTGATCGAGGGCTTCCATCAGGCCCCCCTCGCTGAGATCGTTGGTGCTCACGAAGCCATCGCGCAGGCCGCGGAACACCCGCAGGCCGGCACCCATGCCGAAGGCCGGACTCACGCTCGTGATTCCGTCCTGTTCAGCCAGCAGCCCCAGGTGGTCGGTGCGCTCCAGGAACACTTCCACCAGGTCGGCGCCGGCGGCTCGGCCGGCGGCCAACAGGGGTTCCAGCCGGCTGGCCCAGTTGCCATCGAGCTGGCTCTGGTTGGGCAGGGCAGTGGTGACAACCATTGAAAACGGGTGAATGCGGGCGGAAGGACGGGGACCCTGGCTGTGTTGCAGGGTTACAGATTGTGATCTTTCCTAGCAAAAGAGCCCTGACCGCGGTGGCCAGGGCCCATTGCAGTCCCCTGAACGACTGGTGCAGGAGTGAGCGATGGAGTGCTCAGCGCACGGCGGGTTGGAATTGCTCGCTGCGGATGGGTTTCATCAGGAACAGCTGCGCCATCTGCAGGCCGTTGGAGAACCAATAGGGAAGCTTTTGGATCGCCTTCAGCGGTGCGGGGGCGCTGCTGTCATCGGCGGCACTGAGCTTGGCGTTGTTTGCCACCAGGCGCTCCAGGCCGTTCCAGAAGCGGGGGTTGTGCACGTCGAGCACCACCGGGAACACGCGGGCTGAGGTTTCGTTGGTCTTTTCGATCACGACCTTGTCGTATTCCCGAGCATCGAGGCCCAAGGCTTCATAGAACTCCTTGCGGGCCACGTCACGCACGTACATGGTGGCGAACACAGCAAGCAGAAAGAAGCGACACCACAGCCTGGCCGTGAAGCCCCGCACCGTGTCGGGCTGGGCCTTCATGAGGGCATCGAAGAAGTCGCCGTGGCGGTTCTCGTCCTGGCACCAGTTCTCGAAGAAG
>JBIKUY010000039.1:0-10746 GCA_044347355.1 Prochlorococcaceae cyanobacterium
GGGCGAACTGAACTTTGAGAACGTGACCTTCGCCTATGCCGGCCGCGACCCCCTCCTGCACCACTTCAACCTGCGGATACCAGCCGGCAGCACGATCGGCATCGTGGGGGCTACGGGATCAGGGAAGAGCACCATCGTGAAGCTGCTGCTGCGGCTCTACGCCATCCAGGCCGGCCAGATCCGCCTCGACGGCATCCCCATCAGCGACCTTCGTCTCGACGACCTGCGCCGCGCCATTGGGCTGGTGAGTCAGGAGGTGTTTCTGTTTCACGGCACCGTGGCCGAAAACATCGCCTACGGCAGCTTCGAGGCACCCCACGCCGCGATCGCACGGGCTGCCCAGCTGGCCGAGGCGGCTGGCTTCATCGAAGCCCTACCCCAGGGCTACGACACGGTGGTAGGCGAGCGGGGCCAACGGCTCAGCGGCGGCCAGCGCCAGCGCATCGCCCTGGCCCGCGCCATCCTCAAGAATCCCCCCGTGCTGATCCTCGATGAAGCCACCGCGGCCGTAGACAACGAAACGGAAGCTGCCATCCAGCGCTCCCTCGATCTGATCACCGCCGAGCGCACCACCCTGGTGATCGCCCACCGGCTCTCCACCGTGCGCCATGCCGACCGCATCATGGTGATGGAGAAGGGAGAAATCGTGGAGAGTGGCCGCCATGAGCAACTGATCGCCGCCGACGGTGCCTACGCCAACCTGTGGCGAGTGCAGGCGGGCCTGAGAGCTGGCGAAAGGCTTGCCCTATGAAAAGGCCCAACAGTCCTATTCAACACAAGGCAAACCCAGGCCCGTGCAATAGCGTTGCTCCAATGATCAGAGCCCAGGGCCAGCAGCGTCGCCGGCGCAGCCGCCGCACCCCGGTGCTGCTGGCCATGGCCCTGGGTTTGGGAGGAGGCCTGCTGCTGGCGGTGCCCCTGGTGGAGTGGCTGAGCAGCAACGATCTGGTTAACAACCCACGCATCACCAACCCCTTTGCCGCTTGGAGCCGGGTTGCCGACCAGGACATCCTTCTGCTCGGTACCGACGAAGAAGGGGGCCTCACCGATGTGATCGCCAGCCTGCGCATCGACGGCGGCATCACCAAGGTGACCCAGATCCCCCGTGACACCTACATTGAGCCTGAGGGCTACGGCCCCCAGAAGGTGAATGCCCTCTACCCCCTTGGCGGCACGGAACTGGCCAAGCGTGAGCTCTCCCGCAAGCTGGGGCGTCCGATCAGTCACTACGTGGTGGTGAACCTGGCGGCGATCCGCAGGATTGCCGACGCCCTCGGTGGCATCGAGGTGGACGTACCCAAGCGCATGGACTATGTGGATAACACCCAGGGGCTGGTGATCGACCTGCAGCCCGGAGTTCAAACCCTCAAGGGCCGCGATCTGGAGGGCTTCCTCCGTTTCCGCCACGACGAGATGGGCGACATCGGGCGCATCGAGCGCCAGCAGCTAGCTGTGCAGGCCCTGTTCCGCAAGCTCACACGACCGGAGCAGTTGGTGCGCCTGCCGATGCTGCTGGCCCTGGCCGGCAAGGACGTCCAAACCAACCTAGGGCCCATGGAGCTGGGGGGGCTGATCACGGCCATGGGCGCCACCCGCCTGGATGTGGAACGGCTGGATGGCTACCCGTTCATGCTCGATGGCATCAGCTTCTGGGAGGCCTATTGGCCCGATCCCGCCGAGGGCCGCGCCAACCGCGACGACTTCGACGGCCGCTACGTGTACTGAGGCCGTGCACCAGCCCTGAAGACGTGATCGATGCCGCCCTCGTGCGCAACAGCCTCAAGTTGGCGGTGGCGGCCCTGATCACTGCGGCGATCGCCGTTCACTTCGAGCGGATTGAATTCCTCTGGTATCCACTGCTGGCGGTGGTGATCGTGGTCGATGACAACGACGACCACACCCTGAAGGCGGCAACGGGCCGGGTGATGGGCACCGTGCTGGGCGGTCTGATTACCTTCCTAGTGCACACCGTGCTGAGCGGCTGGGTGGGGGTGCTGGTGTCGCTGTTGCTGATGGTGCCGGCGCTGCAGTTGCTCGGCTGGCAGAGCGCCCTGGGAACAGCCGGGATCACCGGCCTGATGTTCCTGATGATTCCCAGCCACGTGGCGCTGAACTGGACTTACGTGTTCAATCGTGCTCTCGACACGGCGGTGGGCTGCCTGGTGGCGATCGGGGTGGGTCTGCTGTTCTGGCCACGCAACGCCTTGGGAGAGATGGAACTGGCTGAGGGGCGCCTGCGCCGGCAGCTCAGCAGCCAGCTGCAGCGCTACGGAGATTGGCTGGAGCGGGGCCACGCCCAGCCCCAACCCCTGGATCCGGCGCCTCTGAGCAGCGATCTGCAGCGCCTGGAGCAGCTGCTGGGGCAGGAGCAGGCCGGGCCCCGCCGCCATGTGCTGAAGAAGAGCCGCTGGGAACAACGGCTGCAGCTGTGGCAACTCACCCACTTCCACTGGCTGGCCTGGGAGCGACTGCTCAGCGAGCTTCCGGAACAGCAGATCCGCAAGGCCGAGCCCCTTCGCCAGGCAGTGCTGAGCCTGGGGGAGCAACTGCTGGGGGATCCCCATCCCACCCCGCCGCGGCAACCGCAGCTATGGCGCCACTTGGCCACCCAACAGCAGCTACCCCTGCTGCCCCTACTGGCGCTCGCCGAGGAGTGGCGACCGCTGCACGCCTGCCTGGGTGGCCTGCGCCGGAGCGACAGGCTGTGATCGACCGCATCGCCCTGCGCACGGCGGTAACCACCGGGCTAGCCAACGCCTTCGCCAGCCTGTCCGGCGTGCAGGACAGCCAGTACGCCGCCCTGGCGGTGCTCTCGGTGGCCACCGGCAGCTACGGCGGCGCGATCGAGCTGGGACGGCAACGCCTGCTCGGCAGCGTGCTGGGGGCCCTGCTGCTGCTGGTGGGTTACGAAGGGCTGAAGGAGCTGGCGATGCCGCTTGGGCTCGCCATCACGCTCGGCAGCCTGCGCCTGCTCGGCGGCCTTCTGCAACTGAAGGTGGGCTACAAAGTGGGCGGCATGATCATCGTGATGGGCTGGCTGGTGCACGAGGGCAACCTGGCCAGCTGGCTGCCGCTGCGCTTCTTCTGGACCGCCTTCGGCGTGCTGCTCACCCTGCTGAGCCTGCGGCTGTTCTGGCCCGCCCGCACGCTCGACCGGGTCCTCGGCTCCTACGCAACACTGCTCAGCCAGTTGCAGCTGGCATTGCGACAGCTGGCGGCGGTGCTGGAGAGCGGGGTTAGCGGGGACAGCCAGACCGTGCCACCAACCCATCCAACGCGATACCAGACCCTGCGCAACCAATTGCTGGCGATGCGCAGCCTGCGGCCCACCCTGCTGCAGGAGCTGGGCACGCTGCCCGAGCGCCATCCCGCCGCCCTGCTACTGGCCAGCCTCGATGGCACCGCCTCCCGGCTGGTGACCCTGGTGAGAGCAATGGAACGCGCCTCACCCGCGCAACAGCATGTCCCCCAACTGGAGCGGTTGCATCGGGCCGAGGCCGATCTGCTCGGTGCCATGGCCGTGCAGCTGCAGCTGTGGGAGCAGGCGATCCGCCATCACAGCCTCAGCCACCGCGGTGGCCAGAGCCTGCCCGATCCCCCCGCCCAGCGGCTTCAGCTGCCGGAGAGCTGGCAGCTGGTGAATCAGGACCTGAGCGACCCCGCCGTGAACACGGTCGCCAGCGAGCGGCTGGAACGCATCGCCGTGCGCCTGCTGCTCTGCCGCCAGGCCGAGCGGGCCATCCGCGACGGCGAAGCCCGCTGGGCGGCAATCCTGGACAGGCGCTAACCGCTCACGCCCGAGCCAGAACGCCCGATCCAGACAATGGGCTGCCCATCGCACGACGGGAGGGCTTTCCAGATCGCGGAAGATAAGCCACAGAACCGATTCCACGGCAGCCAGGTGCTCTCTCGCAACAACGCCCTGGCCCTGCTGGTGTTTGCAGGGACAGGTCTGAATGGCCCCCTCCCTGTCCTGGCCTCCCCGGGCAGCACGCCCGCGGACATCCAGCGCTTGGAGCGCAGCTGGCAGCGCCTGGACGCCGAGTTGCGGGCCCTCGACCAGCTGCTGCCGAGCGACCCGGAAACCCCGGTGGGCGATCTGCTGAACACACCGCAATTGCCGGCCAATCTGATCCGCTCCAACCAACCGCCAGTGGGCCCGATCCAACCGGACCAAACGGTGGCGAGCCCCCCCCTGGACCTGCCCTCACCCCAGCAGCTCCAGGCGGGCAGCGTCGCCAGCGTGAGCCTGGAAGAGGCCCTGGCCATCGCCTTTGCCAACAGCGCCAGCCTGCAGGCCCAGCGTGAACAGGTGGCCGCTTCCCTGGCAGGGTTCCAGGCAGCGATGGGCACCTACTGGCCCACCATCAGCGCCTTCGCGAGCGGCGGCTATGGGGGCAGCCGCAGCACCGTCACCGCGAAAAAGCCGAACGACAACCTGGGCTTTGGCCCGCTGTTCGACCCTGCAGGGCTGCTCACCCCCTCCCCATCAGGCGGGGCACCCGTGCCCACCGCCGGCCCCTTCTATGTGCCCAACGGCGGATCCGCGGCGGTCACCTCCGGGGAATGGGGCGTTGAGGGAGGCCTTCAGATCAACTACGCCCTGCTCGACTTCGCCCGCACACCCACGGTGCGCGCCGCCCGCGCCAGCCTGGAACAGCAGCGCAACACCTACGCCAACCAGCTGCGCAGCCTCCAGCTGCAGGTGAGTGAGGCCTACTACGGCCTCCAGCAAAGCGAGCAGCTGGTGCGCGTCTACGACGCCAACCTGCGCAACGACCTGGTGATCCTGCAGGAGAGTCTCGACCTCAAGCAGGCCGGCCTGGTGCCCCGGCTGGATGTGCTGCGCCGCCGCGCCATCCAGGCCGAGGGGGAGGAGAGCCTGATCCAGGCCCTGGCCGACCGGGCCGTGGCCCGCCGCCAACTGGCCCTGCTGCTCAACCTGCCCGCCAGCGTCACCCCCAGTGCCAGCGACCCGATCGTGGTGCAGCCGCGTTGGCCCCTCGACCTGGAGGCGAGCCTGCTGGCCGCCTACCGGGGCAACCCGGAACTGGAGGCGATCCTGGCCACCCGATCTGCCCTGGCCCAGCAGAGCCAGGCCACGGCGGCAGGACTCCTGCCCAGCCTGTCCCTGTTTGCGAGTGCCGGAGGCAGCAGCTCCCGGACCAGCGTGGACAACATCGATCTGAGCGGAGGAGGCTGCTGCGGTTCCACCGTTCTCCCCCTGAGCACCGCCAACGGCTGGGACTGGTCGGTGGGGCTCACCTTCACCTGGCTTCTCTTTGATGCGGGCACCACGGCCGGCCAGGCCAGGGCGCTCGCCAAACAGGCAGACGCGGCAGGCCAGCAGTACGCCGCCTCCCGCAACGACATCCGTCTGCGGATCGAACAGGCCTTCTTCACCCACGAGGCGAGCCTGGCCAAGCTCAGCTCCGCCCGCAGAGGTGTGGCCGCGGCCCTGGAGGCCTTCCGCGACGTGCGATTGCGTTACCAGAGCGGCCTCTCCAGCGAGATCGATGTGTCGTTCACCCAGGACCAGCTGATCAACAGCCTGGTGCGGCGGCTCAATGCCACGGTGAATGTGAACGTGAGCTACGCCCGCCTGCTGCGGGAGCTGCTGCCGATGCCGCGCGATCCCGCCCAGCCGATTCAGCCCCAGCTGCAGGTGTCCAGCAACGCCAAACCCTGAGCGGGGCTGTCCTGATGGCCAACGCCCTGCCCGCCCTCAGCCCGCTCTGGCGCAACAGCCTGCGCACCTGGCTGGCCGCCACCCTCACGATCGGGATCATGCTCTGGTCCGACCGCGGCGGGGTGATGCTGCTGGGCCTGTTGATGACGGTGATTTTCATCAACGACAACGACCTCACGCCCCTCCGCAGCATTGGCCAGATGGTGGCTGGCTCCGTGATCGGCATCCTCACGGCCGTGGTGCTGCACAGCCTGCTCAGTGGCTGGCTGGTCACCGCCATCGGCCTGCTGATCACGGGTGTGCTGGTGCGTGGCCTTGGACTGCTCAAGGGACTGAGCCTGGGCTACATGAGCTGTTGGGCCCTCGAGGTGGTGGGGGACGGCACTCATTTCAACGGCGCTCTGGTCTTCGATTTGGCCTTCAGCGCGGTAGTGGGCATCGCCATGGCCCAACTGGCCACCTGGGTGTTTTGGCCAAGACGGCCACTGCAGCAGTAGCCGCTGCTGGAGCAGGGGCTCTACCACCAGCTCAGCGCGCAGCTCCAGGGGATGGAGCAATGGCTGGCCCAGGGCGGCAGCCCGCCCCGGCCCCTGCAGCAACTGCGTGATCAGCGCCTGAGCATCCCAACACCGAAGCGGGTGCACCAGCTGAGCTCCCGGTGGGCGCAGACCGGCTTCATCTGGCGCCAGCTGATGCGCCAGTGGCTGCTGCTGGAGCCCTTGCTGCTGGAGCTGCCCGCCCCGCTTCAGGCCGACGGCCTGTTCGGCCCCACCTTGCGCAACCTCAAGCTCCAGCTGCTGCCTGAGGCGGCGGCTGGCCCGCAGAGCCCCGGGCCAACGCTCGACGACTGGTTGCAGGTCGCGAGGAGGAACAACGCTTCCCCTCCCATGATTCTGGCCATCGCCGAGCAGCTGGAGCAGCTGCAACAACTGCTGCACAGTCGCGCCCTGGTGCGCCAGGCGATCGACCGGGAGCAGTGCGGCGCGGCATGAGCAGCCCCGTGCTGCGCGACACCCTGCGCCTGGCCATCACCGTGGCGGTGGTGAACGGCTTCGCCACCCTCACCGGCCTGGCGTTTGCCATGTACGCCTCCATGGCCGTGTTGAGCGTGACGGTGGGCAACTACGGCAACACGCTTGAGCTGGGCCGCCAGCGCCTGATCGGCACTGCGGTGGGCGCCATCGTGGTGTTCTTCGGCTACCGGGCCTGGGGCTCTCTTCCTGTTGCAGTGGCGTTGCCGCTGGCGCTGCTGCTTGCACGGCTGATCGCCGGTTCGCTCAGGCTCACGGTGGGCTACACGGTGTGCTGCTTCGTGGTGATCGCAGGCTGGCTCACCCACGAACAGCAGCTCGACAGCTGGATCCCGCTCCGCCTGTTCTGGACCGCCTTCGGCATCCTCATGGCCCTGCTCAGCCTGCGCCTGTTCTGGCCCTCAAGAGCCCGGATGCAGCAGCGCCAGGGCCTGCTGCAGCTGTTGGTGGATCTGGGCCAGACCCTGCAGGAGACCCTCCATCAGGCGCCCGAAACCGAGCGGCGGCGTACCCTCGGCCAACGGCTGCGCGGTCTGCGCCAGAGCCTGCTCAACCTCCGCATCGAGCGGGTCGATGCCCTGCGCGAACTCGGTCCGCTGGCTCCGCGGCACCCGGTGGCCCAGCTGTGGGAATTGCTGGATCACGCCTGTGAATGCCTGATTCTCGATCTGGATGAACTCCGCCGCCTGCCGGATCCCCAGTGGCAGGCCTGGGGGCTCGAGCACCAGAAGGCCGCAGCGACCACATTCAGTGCAGCCGTGGGCGAGCGGCTGCTGGGCTGGCAGGCGGCGCTGTGCCGTCCCCTGGAGCTGCAGGCCCCTCCGCAGGCCCCCCCGCCCAGGCTGCCGCTGGAGAGCCTGCGCACGCCCCAGGCGGAAACCGCCTTCCAGCAGATGACACCCCAACAACTGCAGCAGGTGGCTGCCCGTCTGGTGGTGCTGGCCCGCATCGATCAGACCATCGCCAGCACCGAACGGCACTGGCGGGCCCTGCTCAGCTGAGCAGTCAGGCATTCAGCCGCGAGGACCACCAGCGCTCGATCCGGTAGAGCAGCACCACCAGCAGCACCACCAGCCAGAACCACAGCTCGGGTGGGTTGGCATTGAACAGGATCACAAGCAGCACCACCTCGGCCACCAGCCAGGGAAACTCCTGCCGCAGCAAGGGAAAACCGCTCATTCGAGCGTCCCCGGCTGACGCAGGAAGGGGCGGTTCCAGCGCCGGTCAATGCGGGTGGTGCGGTAGCCGCCGGTGAGCGAGCGCAGACCAGGGATCACGTAGCTGAGCGGCGAGCGCCACTCCACGTAGGCGTGGGTTGCCACGGTGAGACCCTCGCGGATCGGAAACACACCACTACCGCCTGAGAGGGTCCAGCGGAAACCATCCACACTGTCCGGATCCCGCTCCAGTTCAATGTCAGCACGCATCACAGGGCCGTTCTTGGTGAGCTCCTGCGCCAGCTGGGGGTTGCCGATGGTGGTGGAGATGTCCTCCTCGGTGGCGGGCAGGGTGAGCACCTGGCCCACCTTGCCCACGATGCCGCCGAAACGGCCGCGCTGGTTCCAAAGCGGCACCACCTCCACCGGCAGGCCAGGGGGCAGGCGGCGCGCGTCGGCGGGAGCGAAATAGGCTACGGCCTTGAGTTGCTGGCCACCCGTTTCAGAGTGATCCGCCCGGCCGATCGTGCCCAGCCTCTGGCCTGTGCTCACCGTCTGGCCGGGGATCACCTGCAGGTCGAGCACCCGGCCATCACGCTCGGCCAGCACCTTGCCGTCGTAAGCGATCTTGGCTTCGGTGACCTGGAGCTGGCGCCGAAGATCATCGATCTGATAGCGGCGCTGCAGGGCCTGGGTCTCGATCTCCAGCTTCACCTGCTCGTAGTTGGTGACCACCTCCTTTTCCTGGATGCGGATGTTGTCGAGGTTCACGCCGGTGCTGGTGAGCCCCTGCTCGGCGCCCACCACTTCCGTCGACAGGGGTGCCACCACTTCGCGGCGCGAGAGCCAATCCAGGTTGCGAACCTTGGCGGCGTAGGTGTCCTGGAGCTGGCCGTAGCGCTGGCGATCGTTGGCGAACTTGGCCAGGGAAGTCTCCAGGGAGCGCTTCTCCGTGCTGAGTCGTTGGACTTCGCGTTGATCCAGCTGGGCGTTGTGGCGCTCGAGCTGGCGCAGGTTGCCGCGCTGCTGCTCCAGCTGCCGCTCCAGAACAGGTAGGTAGAGAGTCATCAGGACCTGCCCGCGCCGCACCCGCTCCCCAACCTTCACCTGTATGTCGCGCACCTGCCCACCGGCCCGGGCGTCGAGCATGCCGGCATTTTCGGGGTAGATGAGCACGCCTGTGCCGGCCACCTCCGTGGGCACCGGCCAGAACAGGGCCCAGGATCCGAGCACACCACAAACCACAGCCAGGCTGAGGCCCACCAGCTGGTGATCGTTGAGGCCCCCACCCTGGGACTGGCCCGCGGCGGCTGGAGTCGCGGCAACCGGGGAAGGCTGAATCATGGACGAATCATGAAGCACACCCCAGGTCCTGTCACCCCCCAACCCCAACCTCGGCGCCAGCCAGGCCGGCAGGCAGGAGAGCTGGTCTGGCTGGAGTCAGGAGGGGGATGGGCTGGCTTGAGGGAGCCGGTGGTCGATGAACTGGAGCCAGCAGCGGGAGATCAGCCAGACTATGCGGACCAGCGAGAATCGCTCCACAACAAACTGCAGTGCAGGTGCACGGGGCCCGGAGTCGCCAGCTCCAAGACCTGGTTCACGGCCTCACCCGAGGGCTGTCGATGACCTATCACAACACCTGGGAGCCAGGATCAGCGGGGGAGAAGCGCGGTTGAGCCGGAGAGTTGCCTGGAAGCTGGACTTGACGATCGCCTTAAGGTTGCACTGGGGCAGATTGGACCCATGCAGCTCTGGCTACAGGCGCGAAACACACCGCCAATCAAACTGCTCTCCCATGAGCATTTGAAGGCCATCAAGCAGTAGGGCACGGCTGGCGAGGGTCGCCAGACAAGCCGCCGGGCGCAGGCGAGGGGGATCTGAAGCCAGATCATGGGCCTCTGCCGAATGCGCCACACAAGGAACCCAGCACAAGGGAGTTGAAGCAACGCAGCAGGGCATCTTGAAGCTGCTGATCCACCTGGGCCTTCGAAGTCGGGATGGGATCTCAACCCGCTGACGAACGAAGGCGTTACAAGCCAACTTAGGCGTGGGTGGGGCATTCCGAAGGACCTGAGCATGAAAAACCACGGTGCCCTGCAGGGGCTCCGCACCATGGCACACCAGCACCCCAGGCCAACAGAATGGAGGCCATTGAATAAAACACCGGAGGTCCTGATTCTCCAATGGACACCATGCGTCGCCAACCTGACTTTCAATGGCAGGAATGAGTAGGCAGTGGCAGCAGGAGCCTGGCCTAAGATGTTCGAGAGTCGGTGCGCTCCGTCGCTGCCTATGGAAGCTGGAACTGGGGAATGCCCAGAGAAGGTAGAGCCCTCCCAATAGGCCTCGGCCTCAAGGCAAGGAGAGGGGCATCAAGTCTACCAATCAAAGATGATCGCCAAAGGCTGGCTAGCGAGGAGCTGAGTTAAATGGATGACAAACTATAAGGGTCATGAACAGGTTAGATCGCACCATGACAATCACTGATCGGCAGTAGAGGCAGCGGGAACGGCGGGGCGTGCAGATTCAATCAGGCATTCGGTCGGATCTAACACCAGCGGAGAAGTCTGTATAGCAGCAACAGAAGCAGCAGCAGCAACCAAAACTACAACTAGACGGGATGACGCAGAAGAGGATCATAGGCGAAAACACCCCAATCACCAGGAAGGGAGTTGTTGGAGGATAAGAGGGTGGGGATCAAGCCGGAACAAAGCTGTGCTCGAGGGTGACGCAGGGAGTGGGATCAGAGCTTCGATGAAAACCATTAGAAAATAGCAAGATATAGATTAATAAAAAGCAAAGACTACAAAGCTTAGTGATGAACGTCGATCAGCATAAACGTGAGCAGGGAGAGTACAATCGCAGCGAA
>JBIKUY010000055.1:0-8769 GCA_044347355.1 Prochlorococcaceae cyanobacterium
GCGGCCTGGCAGGCGCGACTGCCCAGCCTGGCTCCCGTGGCCCTGCGTTACCGGCTGATGGCCACCGAGCTCACGGTGCGCACCTGTCACCTCACCAGTGAGCATGGCTTTCTCTGCCTGGCCGCGGTGGTGGTGGCGGTGGAAGGCCTGCGCTGGCAGCCCCACGAGCTGCGCCTCAGCCTGCCGGCGGGCTGGATTGCCCATCTGCCTCTGCCCCAGACCGCGGATGGAGACTGGATCGCCAACGATTTCGACCAGCTGGTTGACAGTCCTGTGGAGGCTGGCCCCCATAGGGAGCACAGCTTTGTGGTGGCGGACGTTCCCCATCGCTGGGTCACCTGGGGCAGAACCCTCAGCGGAGAAGATCCGATCGAAGCCGATGGCCAGCTGCTGACCGATGTGGAACGGGTGTGTCTGGCCTGCTGCCGCCTCATGGGGGTGGAGCGACCCGCCGCCTCCGACTACCTGTTTGTGCTGCACCTCACAGAAAACGGGTATGGCGGCTTAGAGCACGACTCCAGCAGCGTGCTCCAATTCGGCCGCGGGCGTCTGGCGGAAACGGATGGCCGGCGCAAATTTCTGCAGCTCGTGGCGCACGAATACCTGCACCAGTGGAACGTGCGCCGCTTGCGGCCCGCCGAACTCGTTCCCTACGACTACGACCAGCCGGTGGTGGTGCCCAGTCTTTGGTTCGCTGAGGGCGTGACCAGCTATGTGGACCAACTTTTGCCCCACTCCGCCGGCATCTGCAGCCAGGACGACGTTCTGGCTGATCTAGGCAGTGACCTCAGCCGCTACCTGCTCAGTCCGGGCCGCCAAGTGCAGAGTCTGCGCCAGAGCAGCGAAGAGGCCTGGGTGAAGCTCTACAAGCCCGACGCCTATTCGATCAACAGCCAGGTGAGTTACTACCTCAAGGGAGCCGTGCTGGCCCTGGTGCTCGACCTGCACCTGCGTCGCGGCGGCAGCTGTCTGCCGGCTGTGCTGCGCCAACTCTGGAGGAGTTGCGGGCATTGCGGCCGGGGCTACCGGATCGACGACCTGCTGGCAGTGTTCTCAGCCGCCTCTCCTGATCTGGCCAAGCTCCTGCCCCGCTGGCTCGAGGACACGGACGACCCGGATCTGGACTCCTATCTGGCGGATGTGGGGCTGGTGCTCCAACCCCACCCGGCCAGCGACCCCTGGCTGGGCTGGCAGCTCGATGTCAACCCGGCGGGCCTGCATGTGCAGCGGGTGCTGCGGGGCGGTCCGGCTGAAACCGCAGGGTTGATGGTGGGCGATGAACTGATCGCCCTGGTAGGCCAGAGGCTTCGTCGGGTGGATGACCTCGGCACTCTGCTGGCGGCTCAGAAAAGTGGAACACCACTTTCATTACATTTCGTTCGTGATGGCAGGCTGCTACGCACCAACCTCGAACCTGGTCCTCCCCAGGTAGAGCGCTGGAGTCTGGAACCTCTGCCTGAGGCTACCGACGACCTGCTCCAGCGCCGTCGACGCTGGCTCGCCCTGGAGGCCCCTTGACCTTGCACACCCAGCCCCTGCTCCTTGCCAGCTTGGCCGCAATCGTGACCGGTCTGGGCAGCATTGGCTGGATGGCACGGGATCTCAGTAGTCAGGCCAGCGAGAGTGGACGCCTCTCACTGCTCGACTTGCTTGAGGACATCGGCAAACCCAGCGAGGGTGTCTCCCCATCGCCAGGCACCACAGCAGCTCCACCGCCAGCACACCCCAACTGGCAATCGCCCCTGAGCCAGCGATGCCCTGCGCCCGACACGGCCCAGCGCCAGCGCCTGCTGAGCCTGGTGAACCAGCTGCGCACAGCACCCCGCCAGGTGAGCATCGACCCCACCAATTACGGAGAGCGCTTCAACCGCGACGCCTACGGCAAGCCCCTGGATCCCACACCCCGGCTAGTGGTTCTGCATGAGACGGTGTACAGCATGGGCTCAGCCATCAGCACGTTCCGCACCCCCCATCCCCGCGATGAGGACCAGGTCAGCTACCACGCCCTGGTGGGTCGCGCTGGTGAGGTGGTGTTTTTGCTCGATCCCCGCAAACGGGCGTTCGGGGCGGGCAATTCCGCTTTCCGTGGCAAATGGGCGATCACCAATCCTAAGGTGGGCGGCTCGGTGAATAACTTCGCCCTGCATGTGAGCCTCGAAAGCCCGCAGGACGGCGAAAGTGGAGGGCTCCAGCACAGCGGCTACACCTCTGCTCAGTACGACGGTCTGGCAGCTCTGCTATCCCTCTGGATGCAGGCCTTTCCGATTCCAGCCGATCAGATCACCACCCACCGGGCAGTGGATCTGGGGGGAGAACGGGCCGACCCCCGCAGCTTTGACTGGTCGGCATTGCAAAGCCGACTTGGGCAATTGGGATTGCTCTGCTGATGGGCAGGTCAGCAGCTGCGGCCTGAGCGATTCGATCTGAGAAGTGACTGCGAAGGGAACGGGTAAGACCGGCTCAGATCAGGGGCGATAGGGGGGTCTTGCGTTGGCCGTAGAGCAGCACATGGAGGGCCGGATCCTGCATTGAGCTGAGGATGCGGCGGGGATAATCAAGTTTGCCGTTGTGGAGGTAAGCAAGGGTGGCCAGGAGCTTTGCATCCTTAACACTGCCGCTGGCCTGGAGCATCCGCTTGCTGGGGACATTCAACTCACGCTTCAGACGAGCGAACTTTCCAACCAGCAGTTCAATGTTGCGGTGGGGATCCAGCAGCTGCTCCCTGGCCCAGCTCACCTGCGCGGCTGTGGGTTCGGCAGGTAACAAACCCTGGTGCTGCATCTCGCCGATGCCGAGCTGCGCGAGGCCATGGGTAGAGAACAGCCCGGAATGGGCAGCGATCGGGTGATTCTCGCCGGGCTTGGCGTGGCGCATCTCATCGAAAAGCACCGCTGTGACCAGCATCGGGTTGATGTGGTGTTCCCGGCACAGGCTGAGAATCACGGGCCTGAATTCTTCGAGGCGGCTGAGGGCGTGGTTTCGCAGGGGCTGGAACTGGTCCACGCCGTGGCTGAACAACTGGGCCAGCCGCGGCTGGGGACCGTGTACCCCGAAGCGGCGATGCAGTTCCTCCAATTCCGCAGAGCTGAAGGCCAGGGGATCGGGCCAGCTGTGCTCGGAATCGATCACCATCGGTTCACCGATCCAAGGGCGGGGAGCCGGAGCGCTGAACGGCACCAATCCACTGAGGGCAAAACTGCAACCGACCAGCCGAAGCAACCGTCGACTGCGCTTCCATCTCGGGGATAGCGAGAGTCTGGGGTGATGGGCCAGATGCCGGTGGTGGATCAGCCGCCGGGCTTTGGCCATTGCGGAGTATGGGATCACGAGACCAGCCCCCCGCCTGGCAGGTCGAGAGAACCGGTTTGACAAGCTCTGATAATCGGGTCTGGATCAGCCCAGTGCTGCGGGACAGCGGCTTGGAAAACCTGAAGATCCATTAACCAATCTTACGGACCCTATGCAACGCTGCAGTCAGCCTGAAAGGGTCTGCTGACCAAGCCCCTGGATCGCCAGTACTTGGTTCAGCACTAGGTTTCCTACACCGCTCCTGCTGCCGCTGCCTGGACCATGACCGCCGACCTCGATCGGGCCAATCACGCCAGCCAATGGCAACGTTTCTGCGACCGGCTCTGGTTTGATGCCGGGCTGCAGATCTGGCTGGACGTAAGCCGGATGGCTCTCAACGATGCCGACCTGCAGCAGTTGGAAGAGCGCTTCAGCAAGGCCTTTGCAGCAATGGAGGCTCTGGAAGCCGGCGCCATCGCCAATGCTTCCGAGCAGCGGATGGTGGGCCACTACTGGCTGCGCACGCCCGAACTCGCTCCGGACGCGGCAACGGCTGACCATATCCGCTCGGAAATCGACCGGATCGAGCAGTTCGGTCGCGAGCAGCTGCGCAGCGGTCGGTTTACCGACGTGCTCTGGATCGGCATCGGGGGCTCTGGTCTCGGACCGTTGCTGATGGTGCGGGCGCTGGGCGGCGGGAGCAGCGGTCTGCCGTTCCATTTCATCGACAATGTCGATCCCGATGGCATCAGCCACACGCTCGAGCGGCTCGGCGAGCGCCTACGCCATTGCCTGATGGTGGTGGTGAGCAAGTCGGGGGGGACGCCCGAGCCGCGAATTGGCATGGAACAGGCTCGGGCACGCCTGGAAAGCCTGGGCGGAACCTGGCAGGAGCAGGCTGTGGCCGTGACCATGCTGGGCAGCCGCCTCGACCTGTTGGCCGAGCAGGAGGGTTGGCTGGCCCGCTTTGACATGTTCGACTGGGTCGGGGGCCGCACCAGCATCACCAGCGCGGTGGGTCTGCTGCCCGGCGCCTTGGTGGGTGCGGATATCCACGCCTTCCTCGATGGTGCCGCTGCCATGGATACCGCCACCCGGGTGGCGGATCTGCGGCGCAATCCGGCAGCCCTGATGGCGGCTGCCTGGTACGTGGCCGGAGATGGTCGCGGCCAGCGGGACATGGTGCTGCTCCCCTACCGCGATCGGCTTGAGCTGTTCAGCCGCTACCTGCAGCAGCTGGTGATGGAGAGCCTCGGCAAACACAGCGACCGCCAGGGCAGGGTGGTGAACCAGGGCATTGCCGTTTACGGCAACAAGGGCTCCACGGATCAGCACGCCTACGTGCAGCAGCTGCGCGATGGGGTGGACAACTTCTTCGTGACGTTCATCGAGGTCCTGGCTGATCCCAGTTGCATCCCTGCCCTACAGGGCGAGAGACCCGGAGATGTGCTGGATGGCTTCCTGCAGGGCACCCGTTCAGCCCTGCTAGAAGGTGGACGGCAGAGCATGACGATCACCTTGGCTGGCTTCGATGAACGCCGGCTCGGCGCCTTGGTGGCCCTTTTCGAGCGTGCAGTAGGCCTCTATGCCGAGCTGGTGGACGTGAACGCCTACGACCAGCCGGGGGTGGAGGCCGGCAAGCTGGCCGCTGCTGCTGTGTTGGAGCTCCAGGGCCGGATCGAAGCCCTGCTGGCCGATGGGCAGTCGCGCTCCCTGGAGCAGATGGCCGAAGAGCTGGGCACCGAGAGTCCTGAACCCGTGTTCTGGATCCTGCGGCACCTTTGTGCCAACGATTCTGCTTATGCGGTGCAGGGCAGCTGGGGTCAGCCCGCCAGCCTTTCGGTGGCGCGGAGCTGATTCGCTGCCAGCTCAGGCCCCCCAGACGAGCTGGCAGCGCAGCAGGGCCAGGGCCTCACTCGGCAACCCCAGAAAGTTGTCGAACCAGCGATCACCCGAAGGAGGCACAGGCGCCACCCCCACCAGGGTAAGGGCTCCTCCGTCCGGGTCGCGGGCCTGCCCTTCAACCGAGCCCCACCGCTCCGGCACCGGGACTGCCGGCGCTGCACTGGTGAGCAGGGTGTCCACCCAAAGCGGCGGCGCCTGGTACCAGCGGCTTGCACGAAACAGGAAACGGGCCTGAAAGTGCAGCTGCACGGCTCCGGAAGCTGGATCCAGCCAGCCCTCCAAGCGTTGCGGGACGATCTGGATCTGCAATCCAGGTGGCAAGGGGAGGCCGAGAAAACGGCCGGTGCGGCCGTTGAGGGGCGGAATGCGCAGCCCTCCGGCTGGAAATTGGAGGGGGCGCCGGCCCTGGGAGTCCAACGGCAGCAGCAGGCCGGTACCGCCCCCGCCACTGGCGTCGTAGCGAAAACGGGGAAACCCGCCGATGGCCAGACTGCAGCAGGAGGCTGTCTTCAGCTGAACCGCTTGATGTGGGCCTGCCATGGCCGCTTTATGTGCTGCGCAAGTGTTGCAGCCGGCCGCTGGCCTGCTGGTCTATCAGGGCGTCGTAACCGCCGATCAGCTGCCCATCGATCCAGATCTGGGGCACCGGTCCCGGCTCGCGGGCCTCGCTGATCTGGTGATCAATCCCCTGGCTCTGCAGCAGCCGCAGCGAACGCCTGCACCAGGGGCAACCCTGGCGCACAAGGATCTGCACCCGGCTTGCCGGTTCCGCACTGGCAGGGGCCTGGAGGGGGGGCTGACTGGGGGCCGCTGCGCCGACCAGGCCAACGAGCAGATCAACACCTTTCTGCACCAGGGTGCCGGGTTCCAGGTGGCCACCCCACACCTGGCAGGTTCCGTCGGACACGCACAGATGGAGGTGAATGCCTCTGGGTCCCAGGGTTCCCTGGAGGGTGATCAGCTCAAGATCACCGCGCAGCAGGGTGGGCTGGGCCTGCCCCGGACATTGGAAGGCTGCCTGGCTGAGATTGCCCACCACACTCAGCACAAAACCAGGGCTGGCTTGCTCAGCCGCGAAGCCGAGCAGGCTGTGGTGCAGGTCGCTGCCGCCATCGAGATGGAGCTGCACGGTATGCATGCGGAAGCTGGCAAGGTCTGCTCAAGTTACGCCGCATGCGGACATTGACAAAGCTCAGATGCCTCTTACCAAAGCCGTTGTTGGGCCTGCGTGCGGTCCCGCACCATTCGCACGATGAGCTGTCGGCCGTCCAGCCCAATTGCGGCTGTTACTGAGAGTGGCATGGGCCAACGCGTTGAGGGACAGCAACAGGAGATTGACCAGGGCAGCAACAAAGAGATCAGTGAACGTGAAAGGGGCTACGTCAGCCCAGAGTCATCGCTCACTCCGGCTCTGATTCAGTGTATGACCAGGTCACGATTGATCCAACCACGAAAGATCATCAACTAGATGCTCAACTGAGCGTATTGGTGCGGGTAGCGAGTCATGACCGCATGCAAGTTGATGCGCGAATCATTGCCTAGGGACTGCGGCAGGAGGGTGGGTGCGTTCAGGGCACGAGATTCACCAGTCGGCCAGGAACCACGATGACCCTGCTGGGTGGTTTGCCCTCCAACCACTTGGCGGCCACTTCGCTCTCTAGAGCAAGCTTCTCGAGGGTGGCCCTATCAGCATCGGCAGGCACCTCCAGGTTGCCACGCACCTTGCCCTTCACCTGGATCACCAGCGGCACTGTGTCACGCACAAGGGCTCCAGGGTCTGCCACCGGCCAGGATTGCCGATGCACGCTGTTGGCGCCTCCGCCATCACAGCCCAGGCGGCTCCAGAGCTCCTCAGCCAGGTGGGGTGCAAATGGCGCCACCAGGAGCAATAGGGTACGAAGGGCCTCGCAGGCCACCGGCTCTGAGGCTCCAGCCAGATGCTCGGCCATGGCATTGCTGAGTTTCATCAGCTCCGACACAGCGGTGTTGAACTGCAGCTCCCCTTCCAGGTCGTCGGTCACAGCTGAGATGGCGGTGTGCACGGCCCGGCGCAGTTCTTTTTCGGCCGGGGTCAGTGCGGCAGATTCGAACCCGGCAGGCGTCAGACCGGCTGGCCCAGAGCCGTCGGCCCGATCAGCCAGGCTCAGGCCGCGCTCCACGGCTCCGTCCACCAGGCGCCAGAGGCGCTGCAGGAAACGGAATTGCCCCTCCACATCAGCGTCGTCCCACTCGAGGTCCTTCTCCGGCGGCGCCTTGAACAGGATGAACATGCGGGCGGTGTCGGCACCGTATCTGTCGATTACCACAGCCGGGTCGACACCGTTGTACTTCGACTTCGACATCTTTTCGTAGAACGTCTCCAGCACCTCGCCCGTAACCGGATCGCGGGGATCACTGGGGTCGGCTACATCGGCTGGGGCGATGTATTTGCCACTGTGGGGGTTCTTATAGGTAATTCCCTGGACCATGCCCTGGGTGAGCAGGCGCTGGAACGGCTCATCGAAGCCCAGCAGTCCCCTGTCACGCAACACTTTGGTGAAGAAGCGCGAGTAGAGGAGATGCAGGATCGCGTGCTCGATGCCACCTACGTACTGATCCACCGGTAACCAGGAATCCACCGCCTCCCGGCTGAAGGGCAAGGCCGTGTTGTGGGGGTCGCTGTAGCGCAGGAAGTACCAGCTGGAGCACATGAAGGTGTCCATGGTGTCTGTCTCCCGGCGGGCCGGCTGGCCACAGCTGGGGCAGGGCACGTTCACCCAGCTCTCCAGCTGGGCCAGGGGTGAGACGCCCTTGCCGCTGAAGGCCACATCCCGGGGCAGTTCCACCGGCAGCTGCTCGGGCGGCACGGGCACCACGCCGCAGTGCTGGCAGTGGATCACCGGGATCGGGCAGCCCCAGTAGCGCTGGCGGGAGATCAGCCAGTCGCGCAGGCGGAATTGCACCTTGCCCCGGCCCCAGCCCTCCGCTTCCGCCTCGGCGGTGATGGCGGTTTTGGCCTCACCACTGGTCAGGCCATCGAAGCGGCCTGAGTGGATCAGCACCCCGGCCTCGGTCCAGGCGCCGCCCTCGTAGGCGTGCTCATCGCTGCCCTCGGGGATGATCACCTGCCGCACCGGCAACTCATACTGGCGGGCGAACACAAAGTCGCGCTGGTCGTGGGCGGGCACTCCCATCACGGCACCGGTGCCGTACTCGGCCAGCACGTAATCGGCGATCCATAGGGGAATCAGCTCGCCATTCGCGGGGTTGCGCACCTTGGCGCCGATCGGCACGCCGCGCTTGGGCTTGTCGTCGGCCGTGCGCTCCTGCTCGCTCTGGCGGCTCACCAGATCGCAGAAGGCCTCCACATGAATGGCCTGCTCGGCAGTGGTGAGGGTGGCCACCAGCGGGTGCTCGGGGGCCAGCACCACGTAACTGGCTCCAAAGATTGTGTCTGGCCTGGTGGTGAACACCGTGACCCGCTCGGCGGTGTCGTGGCCATCGGCATCCACCACCGGGAAGGTGAGTTCCGCACCGGTGCTGCGGCCAATCCAGTTGGCCTGCATGGTGCGCACCCGCTCCGGCCAACCCTGGAGC
>JBIKUY010000447.1:0-2696 GCA_044347355.1 Prochlorococcaceae cyanobacterium
CCAGACAATTGTCTTCGTTAAAGGTGTCATCGTTAAGCGAGAGCAGGCCAGATGTCCTGTCTAGCATGTTCTTTTGCAATTGCAGGAAAAGAGTTCCTGAATCAAGTGAATCCTGATATTGACAATCTCTGACGATATTGAGGTAGTCCTGATGTTTTCTTTGCGCGGTTTCCAGGTCCAGTGTGGGATCCCAGATGACGCAATCCTGCGCACTATAGGCTAGGTATAGAAGATCTCCTGACTGGTACCCTGCTTCGATGCCTCGTCGGAACCATTCGGTCATGGAGCCCCAAGGATGGCTCCAGTGGTGCACGAACATGGTGTAGACATAGATCACTCGAGACTTCAAGGTGATGTCCTCGGAGCACTCATTCATCCTTATGGCTAAGGCGCCAAATTCAAGTCCGAGGGCTGGGTTGTCCAGAACGCCACATAGCAACATGCCGTAGGCTGCATAGGTAAAAGCTGTATCTTTACTATTGCCATAACGCAACGATAGATTTACAGCTTTGAGGACCAAATAGGGAAAGAGTTTGCCGCTCCCGGATAAAAAGGCCGCCGGAAAGATTTCCATCAGCAGCCGTATGGCAACGGACTTCTCCCTATTCCTGATGGCAGGGCAATCGATCAACTCAGAGACATTACGTTTTCGAAGATATCTTTTGATTGCGGAATGCTCCTTGCTAATTGCTTTAGCATCAGGTTCTTCTGTGATGCTTACCCCTAATAGGGCTAGGCCTTGAATGGCAGCCTGGATCGACAAATCCATCTTGCCTGTGGTGGAGTACTGGCGTGTCCGCATGGACAGGACTTCCGCCCTTTCCAAGTCAGTGCGGCAGCGGTTGAGCAAGAGCGTGAACCAATAATCCGCTTCCTCATAGCGTGCAGTTAGATAAGCACACTGCTGGTACTCCATCGCAAGTGATAGGGCCAGCGGATAGTTCAGTTGCCAGATCTCATCAGAGCCAAGCTCAATCCCTTTTAAGAAATACTGTAACGCTGATTCGTGCGCAGCCGATCGTTGTGCTTGCAGCCCGGCTGCCAGATTCAACTCGGTAAGTCTTATTCTCTGCTTTGACTCAGTGATCAGTTGACTCCCTTTGTTGAGGTGGTCAACAAAACGAATTGGGTTGTTTGTAAGTTCCTCTGGGCTTGCATGCTTCTGTAGAAGACTTCCCACTGTGTAATGGATTCCTATCCGCTCACTATCGTCGCTCAATTCATAGGCTGCTTGCTGCACTTTGTCGTGCAGGAAGCGATAAACTGGATTTTCTTGGGTCTCCTCTTGGTGACCGGTCGTTGAGTGACCAGAGAGAAGTTCAGAGAAGAGCTTATACTCATTGTTCATCGGAATCACCACCTGTTGCTTCATCGCTCCCAGTAATGCCGTGTTGATCTGTTCCATTCCTTGATCCATGATCTGGGATAAGGTCAGTAGATCAAAGACATTGCCAATGCAGGCGGCACGCTGAAGGATATTCTGGATATCTGGTTCAAGTAACCTTAGATTCGATATCACAAGATCAATGATATTGTCGGTAGGTGAGACTTTTTGTGCAGCATCAAGATCCCACTTCCATTGTCCTTGTTTATGGAGGAACTGAATCGCACGCATGCGATGCAGCGTTCGTAGCATTTCCTGAATAGAGAATGGATTTCCCTGGGATTTTTCGGCAATGATAGATGCAAGCTCTTTGCATGTCTCTGTTTCGGTGTGCAGAGTTCTGGCTACCAGCTGGTTTACTGCTAGCCTGTCAAGAGGGCCTAGGCTAATGTTATGAATTGATCGGTTGACGCTGATTTCATTAAGGGCTATCTGCAGAGGATGTGCCGGATCAACCTCGTTACTCCGGTATGCTCCAATCAATAACATTCGTGGTAAATCTCTGGATGATGAAAACCAATTCAAAAACTCCAAAGTTCCACTGTCAGCGAATTGCAGATCATCAAGGAAAATGACTAATGGCCGTTTGGCGGAGACGACCCTTAGCATCTGGAGGAGAGTGAGGTAGAAGCGATTCTGTGCCTCGCTACGCGGAAGTTCTGGCAGGCTTTTGGCATTGCCAAGCACGTCTTTGAGTTCCGGAATGAAGTCCGTCAGAACTGCTTCATTCGGTTCAACGGCTCTGCGAATATCTGTGATCAGCGACTCCAGCGAATCCTTATCAACCTCAAATAACTGGGGAATCAGACTCCTCAGGGCTAGAGATAAGCCAGAGAATGGAGTAGTGCGTTGGAACTGATCGTATTTCCCTCGTAGAAGGAAACCCCTGTGTAGAAATAGTGGTTTACACAATTCATGGACCAAAGCAGACTTTCCGATTCCCGAGTAGCCAGTAACCATGCAGAACTGGGTGTCACCATTCGCAACTTGATCAAAGATTGAGCGAATGTCTCTAAGTTCTTGATCACGGCCAATCAGTTGCTGCGGAATTCGGAACTGTTGACTCACATCATTAGTGCCCAACCTGATGGCTTGCGTCCATGAATTTGATGAAACCAGTGTCTTGCAAGTCTGTAGGTCGTTGATCAGAGCATGACTACTCTGATAGCGCTCATCAGCATCCTTGGCGATCAGCTTCATCACGATGTCGGATGCAATCATTGGAATTGATGGATCCAAGTCCCGAGGCGTCTTGGGGATTTTGCTGATGTGTTGATGCACCCACTCCAAGGGCGAGCTGGCACGAAAGGGA
>JBIKUY010000412.1:0-2688 GCA_044347355.1 Prochlorococcaceae cyanobacterium
CCGAGCTTCCATCTAACCCCACCCCGGTTTCCGTCGCCAGGGGTGAACCGTCGTATGTCCAGAAGCTCCACGCTGTGAGCGCCAGCCCGAGCAAGGGGGCCAAGGTGGATGAGCGACGGAGACACAATCGTGCCCAATTGCCGGCCAGCGCCAGCTCTGTTTGATTGACGAGTCTTGATCGATCTCCGCTGAGTTGTGCCGGCAAGCTGCTGCAGAATCGCCAGGCAAGAACGGCGAGCCCGATGATGAGGCTTAAGAAAACGATCAGGACGACAACGTAGAATGAAGTCATACTTAGTCTTTCGGTTGGGCACGGCCGGGGCGATGGCGTTCCCTGTCGCCGTACGCCAGCGGCTTCACCCTGGTCTTGGCACTCGGACAAATAATGGGCGAGGGCGATTGGTCCGCAGCCCACGCTCGCGTGGGGCACGTGAGTTGTCTCAATCGGGGTGTCATGCGTCTTCCTCTGCCTCACTGCCCGGTTGTCGATTGGTGGCCCCCCCGTGTTGGGTCAGCCGCGGGCGAATCTTGATCCGGGTCGGATTTTTCAGGCTTGAGGGGGTGCATTCGTCATCCGACTGGACGAAACAGACCCCCGCCTCCAGATCGAGATTCGAGACCTGTGTGGGACTCAGCCCCTGGAGGTTCGGGGCCGCAGTTCGAACGAACGAAACCGCCTCCGTCGAGGGCAATTTGAAGATGAACCTGGTCAACATGTATTTGAAGATTCGGCGGGGGATTCGCTCCGGGAACTGTGAGGCCAGGACAAATGAGACGCCATCGTGGCGCATTTGCGTGATGCAGTTTTCCAACTCCCCCACCAGCTCCCGGCAGTCGACGTACTCGTGCGCCTCGTCAAACACGATGACCCGGTTCACCCGCTTCTTCTGCCGACGAACCATGTCGGCCACGATCAGGCAGATCTTGAGGGCCTCGTTGGCTTCCATCGACTGGACTCTCAAATCGACGATCGTCAGCGATCCTTCCTTAAGCAGATCACTCCACTCGAATTGGCGGTCATCCGAGATCCATTGCTCCGCAAAGCTGATGCGGTTCATCGCGCGGCGACGCTGGGGCGACGTGAACCGCGCGTCGGTCTCGATGGCGCGTTCCAGGTTGGCCAGGTTCAGCTCTCCGTCATAGAAGAGCCTCTGGATGATCTGTCGCACAATGTCCATGTACTCCGCCTCGCGACTGGGAGGCTTCATCAGGATCTCCCAGTGCTCGGCCCCCAGCTCGTCCGAGCGAAACTGGATCGGGTAGGGAATGCATCCAACGTAGTCTTTTGTGCGTCTTGGAATCTCCTCGGCGTAGGCCAAAACGTTGACCGTCGGAATCGCCACAGGGTCGACCCCATACTCCTCCCGCAGCGTCTGCACCTCAGGAGCCTTGGAGTTGGGGGCCCCAAACTCAGCGTACTCGAACCGCGCCTGGGAGTTGCGGCGAAAGTTGAAGGCGACCACCGCCATGGGGCGCTCCTGCTGAATCAAGCCTGGGGCTGCCAGCAGCGCGTTTTCGATCAGCACCCCGAGGGCGTACGACTTGCCCGAGCCCATGTATCCCAGCAGCACCAGGCACTGCGGTTTTGTCAGGGAGATCCCCACGCGAGCCGATCCATCGACCAGTTGTCCCAGGATGCCGACATGCGGGTTCTGCAGCGAGGTGGAGCCAATCACCATCTCGGCGATGGGCGTGGACACGGTTGTTGGTGGCCCCGGCGGAGGCACTGATGCCGTTGCGGAGCTGGGGGTGGTCACCTTTCGAGGCGGCTGCGGCTCATTCGCAAGCTCGACCTCCGGTTCGGAGCGAAGAGAGTTCGGTGTGGATGTGACTCCGGAACGACTGACATTGTCGGTTAACGGACTTGGTGGGCTTACTCCTGCGGGCACACGTCCCGGTGGGGCATTGACTCCCACCAATTCCGCGAGTGGCGGACACGCCTCCCCGATTCCGCGAAAGACTTCCGACTGGATCAGGATGCGATTGTTTTTCAGAAATGCCGCATAATGCGACAGTTCGAGAACATGGCGGCCAACGGTCAGGTCCCGCTCTTCGATGGCGACCAGGGTCGAGTAGAGAGCCGACAGCCAGGCAAGTTCCTGGCGACCGGCGTCCACAAAGACCGCCCCGCCTTCCTCCGCCTCCCGGATGCGGTCCAGCGATCGTGCCCCCAGTTTTCGGCAGCGACGGTCACGGATCATGACCAGGCGGCGAAAACCTCCCTGCTTCTGGCAGTGGTTCAGGTTTCGCAGTCGAGCGGCAGCGGCATTCCCCTCGCAGTTCAGCGTCGCAAGGCACAGCCGGGCCCCAGTCTGCCGATGTGTGATAATGATGTTCGCCGGCATGACCTGGTTGCGGTACGAGGCCTTGGTCATCTGGACCGAGGCATTGCACGACTTGAGAAATGCCAGCACAAGGTTTTGCATCTGACCGAACAAGTCATGGTCGAGCAGTTGCTCCGGGCCTCCGTCGGCTTTTGCGGCCAACTCGCAGCCATCGAGACTTTCACGCAGCACCCGTTCGACATCTTCGGTCGCCAGGATGTCCTGTTCGGTCAGTGCCAGGGGTTGGCTGGAGCTCGATTCGCCATCCAACCAGCGTTCGAACGCCCCCCGCGCTCCCTGCAGAAAGGAGCGGGGGGATGTCGCCTGCTGACACAGTTGTTCAATATCGGCAACCGTGAAGGGA
>JBIKUY010000374.1:0-2688 GCA_044347355.1 Prochlorococcaceae cyanobacterium
AGGGCACCCTCACGCCGCTGGCCAACCGCAACATCGACACCGGCATGGGCCTCGAGCGCATGGCCCAGATCCTGCAGGCGGTGCCCAACAACTATGAAACCGACCTCATCTACCCGCTGATTGACACGGCAGCCGAGCTGGCCGGCGTGGATTACCACGCCCTCGATGAGAAGGGCAAAACCAGCCTCAAGGTGATCGGCGACCATTCCCGTGCCATCACCCAGCTGATCGTCGATGGGGTCACGGCGTCGAACCTCGGCCGCGGCTACATCCTGCGCCGGCTGCTGCGCCGCGTGGTGCGCCACGGACGGCTGCTCGGCATCGACAAGCCCTTCCTCACGGCGATGGGCGAGGCGGCGATCGCGCTGATGGGGAGCGCTTACCCGCAGCTGGAGGAGCGCCGCGAGGTGATCCTGGCCGAATTGCAGCGCGAGGAGGCTCGCTTCCTGGAAACCCTGGAGCGCGGCGAGAAGCTGCTGGCGGAGGTGCTGGCCAGCCAGCCGCAGCAGATCTCCGGGGCGCAGGCCTTCGAGCTCTACGACACCTACGGCTTCCCCCTGGAGCTCACCGAGGAGATCGCCGAGGAGCATGGCCTCACGGTGGACACCGCCGGCTTCGAGGCGGCGATGGAGCAGCAGCGCCAGCGGGCCAAGGCCGCGGCGGTGAGCATCGACCTCACCCTGCAGGAGGCGATCGACCAGGTGGCGGCGACTGCCGAGGCCACCGCCTTCAAGGGCTACGAGGCCCTGGAGCACCCCAGCTGCGTGCTGGCCCTGGTGGTGAACGGCGAGCCGGCCACCCAGGCCGGCGCCGGCGATCAGGTGCAGCTGGTGCTCGATTCCACCCCCTTCTACGGCGAGGGCGGCGGCCAGGTGGGCGACCGCGGCGTGCTGCTGGGCGGCGGTGACCACACCAGCGTGGACGCCGGCGTGATCGTGAGCATCGAGGGGGTGAGCCGCAACCGCTCGGTGTTCGTGCACAGCGGCCGGGTGGAGCGGGGCCAGATCGCCGTGGGCGACCTGCTCACCGCCCGGGTGGATGCGGCCTGCCGCCGCCGCGCCCAGGCCAACCACACGGCCACCCACCTGTTGCAGGCGGCCCTGAAGCAGGTGGTGGATCCGGGCATCGGCCAGGCCGGCTCGCTGGTGGATTTCGACCGGCTGCGCTTCGATTTCCACTGCCCCCGCGCCGTGACCCCGGCTGAGCTGGAGCAGGTCGAGGCCCTGATCAACGGCTGGATTGCCGAGGCCCACAGCCTGGAGGTGGCGGAGATGGCGATCGAGCAGGCCAAGGCGGCCGGCGCGGTGGCGATGTTCGGCGAGAAGTACGCCGAGGTGGTTCGGGTGGTGGATGTGCCCGGCGTGTCGATGGAGCTCTGCGGTGGCACCCACGTGGCCAACACCGCCGAGATCGGCGTGTTCAAGATTGTGGGCGAGAGCGGCGTGGCCGCCGGCATCCGCCGCATCGAGGCGGTGGCCGGCCCGGCCGTGCTGGCCTACCTCAAGGAGCGGGAGGCGGTGGTGAAGCCCCTGGCCGAGCGCTTCAAGGCCCAGCCCGGCGAGATCGTGGAGCGGGTGGCCCAGCTGGCCGATGAACTCAAGGCCAGCCAGAAGGCCCTGGCGGCGGCCCGCAGCGAGCTGGCGGCGGCGAAGGCCGCGGCGCTGGTGACCCGGGCGGAAGCGGTGGGGTCGGGCCCGGATGGCGCTCCCTTCCGCGTGCTGGTGGCGCGCCTTGATGGGGTGGACGGGCCCGGCCTGCAAACGGCAGCCCAGGGCCTGGCCGACCAGCTGGGCGACGGAGCCGCGGTGGTGCTCGGCGGCCTGCCCGACCCGGCCGACCTGGGCAAGGTGATCCTGGTGGCGGCCTTCGGCCAGGCGGTGATTGCCGCCGGGCCGAAGGCGGGTGCCTTCATCGGCGGCGTGGCCAAGGCCTGCGGCGGTGGCGGTGGCGGGCGCCCCAACCTGGCCCAGGCCGGCGGTCGCGACGGCGCCGCCCTGGATGGGGCGCTGGAGCAGGCGCGCTCAGGCCTGGGCGAGGCCCTCGGTTGACGCTGCGTGCACCACACAGCAATCCTGAATGCCCTTCACCGCCACCTGACGGGCGGCGCTAACGCAGAGACCATCGTGCCCGCCGAGGCTCTCCACCACTGCTGATGACACCAACAGGGGGGTGCCCAGCTCCTTGGTCTGGCTTTCCAGGCGGCTGGCGATGGTCACGGTGTCTCCTACCAGGCCAAAGCGAAGATCGTCGGCGGGCCCGACCTTGCCCACGCCGATCGTGAGGCGCATATGGAACTCCTGTTCAACCACTCCCGACAGCGTTGCAATGCGCTGCAGCATTTCCAGACCGGCATCGATTGCCTGGCGACAGGCAATCCGCGGATCGGTCTCCATACCGAACACAGCACGGATCCCATCGCCCACCTCGCTGCGAGGTTCCAACTGGTCGAGTCCCTCGATCACTGCCACCCGGCAGGTGGAGCAGATGCCGTTGCCGCCGCAGGCCGACACCGCCGGAATCTGGTGGGCCGCGGCGATGTCCAGCAGGGTCCGATCCGGTGGGGCCAGGGGCAGGAGAGGGATGCGCAGGCGACTGTGATCGGCATGGTTGGGCTGGCAGCGGTGTGCGGACAGCACCGATGGGCGCCGCACCGTAGGAGGATCCAAGCTGGTGGAGATGTCCTCTCGA
>JBIKUY010000376.1:0-2680 GCA_044347355.1 Prochlorococcaceae cyanobacterium
GACCCTCGCGCGGCAAAGATGCGCCATTTTCATCGCGATTCGGTCTCCAGAGCCACGGCCTACCAGTCCCCCGCTAAGTACCCAGCCCAAACGCCGCAGCGGCAGCTCCCACCAGATAGGGATGCAGCCTGTACTCCCCGCGGGTACCGCCATGACCGCTACAGAGATCCACGACCGAGCCGATATCAACCGCAATGCCCCCCTGCTCTTTCACCGCCTGGCAATACACCTTGCCCAGGATGCCTGCAGCGATCAACACCAGATCACCCTTGCCGATCGATGTCCTGATCCAGGCGATCGTTTGCTCGTACACGGCAGGAAAGTGCGCCGGCCCAGGCAGCCCATCGCCGCGTTGCTGCAATTCACCGGGAATCGCGGCCCACTTCACCCCCGGCCTGGTGCACAACCCTTGCGGCAAGGATGGAGCGATCACGGCCTGCACATCCCTGAATGGCTCTCGGGCAAAGGCACCGCAGTGGAGCAGATAGTTATGTAGATGACATCCCCCTGGGATCAGCCGTTTTGCGATCCCCTCAGCTTCCCCGGCCGGCAGCAGGGTGGCGAGTGAAGCGGCCACACTGAGATAGTCGGGCGGCCCGCTCAGGCACTGCTGCACATCCGGAATCCCGATCAAATCGGCACCCCGGATCGCATCCAGCAGCTCCTGTCGAAGCGAGCGGAATTGCTCTTCGCTCAGCTGGTAATCCCGCAGGCGGATGCCCTCGTCGGGCTGATCGCCATTGCGCAGGGCGCCGCCTAGGTCGGGCCGCCGGCCCGCCAGAAACAGCCCCTCCCCATCGCCGAGCCGAACCACACTGAAGCCCACCCCCTGCTGCCGCACCTGCAATAGCTGCGCTCTCAGCCGATCCAGCGGCTCCCCTTCGGCAGCCGCCGGATCGTGCCAGGGAAACCAAGGCTTGCGCAGCGAGGGGCCAGCGAGCGTATAGAGGCGAGCGGCAGCCTGGGCATCAACCACGCTGGTTGCCAGATCAGCCACAAACAAAGCCGCCAGCTCCTGCTGGCTGGGGCCACTGTGGAGGATCGTCTCGGTATTACCCAGTGCGGCCGTGATTGCCTGCAGTGAGGCGGCATGGGCCTCCTCACCGCTTTCGCTGAGCACAGCAGCCATCCAGCGCATAACAGGCTCATCGATCGGCGTGCTGTGCTCCCAGGCCTCCCGCTGCAGGGTGAGTGCCGCAGGCACGAGCGCGGCGGCCGACCAGGGCTGGGCAGCCGTGAGAAACAGAAAGCGGTAGTAGGCCGTCCAGGGGGGATCCAGGGGGTTGCTGACCAGCCTTTGACTGGCCTTGGCCAGCAGCAGTGGATCGCGGGAGCGCCAGGCCGCCTCCGCCAGATCCTGCGTGGCCGTTGTGCAGGTGGGGGATTGCTGCAGGGCCCATTGGCCGAGGCGGAGCAGGTCGGTGTAAGGAGTTGGCGATTGCCAGATGCAGTAGCTCAGGCTGCCGGGATAAACGGGCTGCAACTCCCGCTGCAGATCGGCCAGGGTGAGCAGCTCGTGCGCCTGCAGCAGCACCGCCTGCCGCTGGGCCTCCTCGATCTGCCAAGGGCTGGCGCCTCGGTGGCGGGCCTCCAGAAAGGCGAGCGCCACCTGCTGCTGCTGGCGGCCCAGGTGTGGCCCGGGGTTGAGCGTGTGCAGCCGGGCCACGGCGTAGCGCAGCCAGGCTTCGGGATCCGGGCTCTCCAGCGCATGGGCCTGGATCACCGCCTCCCAATCGCCCCGGTCGAAAGCTGCCTGAGTCATGGCCGCTCCTCTCCCAGCTCAGGCCCCCAGCCAGCCGGCGCTCTGGGCCGCCACGCCGTAACGCTGATGGGCCGCTTGCAGCAGCGGCAGCCGGTAGGCACCGCAATCGGCCAGTAGCACCGCAAAGGGCCGCTGCCGGTAGAGACCGTCCACCACCTCCAGCAGCACCGCCAGGCTGTCACCGAAGCCGCCCGCCGGCCGGGCCGGCCAGCGGCTCGCCGGCGGCTCCAGAACCCGCAGCCCGAACGGCGCACCGCGGAACAGTTCCCCCTGGCGGTGGGCCTCCTGCACGGCCGCCGCCCGCTCACCCGCATACAGCACCTCCAGCCCGCCCAGCTCGGCCAGCAGCTGCGCCGGCACCGGCGGCGCCCCCAGGGGCGGCAGCGGCTGGCCGTGGCGCAGCACCAGCTCCTGGGCCACGGCCAGCCACAGGCCCAGGCAAGCGGCGTTGTCGGTCCACAGTTCGGCCTGCAGCAGGGTTTGGGCCGCCGCCTCACCCCAGCCCCGCAGTTCGTCGAGGGGCGCGTGGGCACGGGCGTAATAGCCCTCCTCCACGTGCCAGCGCCGCAGCGCCTCCAGCGGCGGCACACACTGCATCCAGGGCAACTCCTGGCGCTGCTGCCAGAAAACCTGGTTGTGGTGCTCGCGGCGCAGCTCCGCCAGCGCCGGCTCCAGGCTGGTCGGGGCGGCCTGCAGCGGCAGCAGCACCGCCAGTTCCGTGGCCCCCAGCTCCAGCAGCAGGCTGTGCTGCCAGTCGAGCAGCGGCAGCGGCTCCAGCCGCTCGCCCAGCCGCCGCTGCCAGGAGGCCGCCAGGATTGCCAACCGCTCGAACGCCGCAGCCGGCAGCCGCAGCCCCTGGCGCCAATGCCCCTCCAGCAGCGCCGGCAGGGCCGTGGGGGGGGGGGGGGGGGGGCCCGG
>JBIKUY010000402.1:0-2677 GCA_044347355.1 Prochlorococcaceae cyanobacterium
AGGTGAAGGAGTCGCTCACGTCGGGGTCGGAGGTGGTGAATGTGCCGACAGTCGAGCCTGTGGGGAGATTCTCGGCGAGAGTGGAGGAGGAGAGGGTGATGTCGGTGGGAGCCGCGCTTCCGTCGTTGTCCACGATTGTGAGGTACGAGGTGGCGGTGGTTCCCAGCAGGCTGCTGTTGTCGTAGTCGGGTGATGCGACGTAATCGGCAATATTGGCGGGGCCTGGATTGGAGAGGCTGAGGCTGAGGCTCTCATCGGCCTCAACAAGTGTGTCGTGATTGATCGCAACCGAGATGGTCTGAGTGGTTTGTTTGTCGAGAAATGTGAGGGTGGTGGAGAGAGCGGAGTAGTCGCTGGGGGCAGTGGCGGTCAGATCGGCGGAGACCAGGTCGACGGTCAGCTGTCCATCCGACCCATTCACTCTGCGGGCGACGATCGTGGCGGATTGAGCGCCTTCGTTGACTGTGTAAGTTGACTGATCGAACTCGATCTGACCGAGGTTCAAGACGGAGAAATAGGTGGTGAGAATTCCACTTTCCCGATAACCAGCCGTGTTGGGGGTTGTGGAATTGCCATTGGTGCCAACGTAAGCCGAGACGCGGAACGAGATCTCGTAGCGACCGACCTGGGTGAAGCCGAGGTTGTAGTGGTCGTGCCCACCGCGGGTGACCCAGAGGGCATCATCGGCCGAGATGCCATCGGTGACATCGAGGCCGTTGGCGTTGGGGTTAGCGATGGAGTCGTTGTGGTTGGCCATGTAGACGACTGGGCCCGTCAGGTTGGACTGCCAGACGGAGAACCGGCCAGTCCCGACGCTGCCATCGGGTTGGAAGTGGTCGACGTCCACGAGGGTGAGTTTCAGCCAGCGGGCGCTGCCCGAGCGGCGTGACTTGGACTCGGTGGTGACGCTGTACTGATCGATGTCGGTCGATGTGGTCGAATACGAGGCGAAGCCGAGATAAGGCAAAGAGACGTTCTGGCTGGACGGGAGGACGTACAAAGGCTGGCCGGCGGCGACTCCGAGGAAGTCAAACTGCGAGCCCGTGGGCCGAGTGACGAGGGCCTTAGCGCCCACGTAGATCAAGCCCTCAGCGGTTTCGTGCGTGACGCCATTGTCGGAATCTTGAACGCGGAGTTCAAAGTTCTGGGCGGCGGAGTTGTAGCTGATATCGAGATCGACGTGCTCTTGGGTGATAAACCGGGAGAGGGTGGGAGCCGACAGGAGTTGGCGGGATTCAAGCGTCTCGAGCGCGGGAAGACGAGGGATGAATCGAGTGGTTGAACGCCGGGAGATCGGCGAAGGGGTGCGGAGGAGTCGATTGAGGAACAGCTGCGACAGTCGCGCGAAGAGCATGGCGAACCTTGGGAGAGAAGTGCGAGTGAAACGCGGGAAATTGAGGAACCGGCGGTGCGGGGTCGGCAGACGCGAGGCGGCCCGGCGTGCAGGCCTGGCGAGCCCTTGGCGCCAGCCAGTCAGGGATAGTCGGGACACCGGTCGGGAGCTGCAAAGTTCTGTTTGGGGTCGAGCACATCTGACCACTGTCGAATGGTGCCAGCGGGTATGAGTTGGACCCGACCGTCGGCGAACAGGTAGTTGGCGGCCCCGACGGCGCGCTGTTCCGGGGGAGCACCGGGAGGGGGGCCGCCGAAGCGATCGGGCTGAATATCGGCAACGACCCTCGACCAGTTGCGAGTGAAGGGGTTGCGGACCCAGTTGCGGGAATGGGTGTGATCGTCACTGCGGGAGGTCCCGCGTCTATCCGAGGCGGTGAACATCAGCAGGGTACGGGTGGTGGCGCGGAGGTGATTGAGGGAGAGGGCGGCATCGGAGCCTTCGACGCAGAGAAACTCATTGAGGACATAGCTGGTCCCTCCATCTTCGAGTTTTTCTCGGGCGCGGGGGTCTTCCGGGCAGATGCGGACGCGATCCACGTTCTCGAAGTAGGGTGCGAGTTTGACGATCCACGACTGGTCGTAGTCGGAGGCCCCATGGGTGGAGAGAGGAAAACTCCCCTGATAAGAGTCGCAGTAATTCTGAATCGCGAGGCCTATCTGTTTGAGGTTGTTGGCACACTGGGTTCGTCGAGCCGCCGTCCGGACCTGCATGACGGCAGGCAGCAACAGTGAGACAAGGACTCCGATGATGGCGATCACAACCAGAAGTTCGATCAGCGACATCCCGGCACAGGCGGGTGTCACGGAGGGGAGAGGGTTGCTGGAAGGCCAGACCGGGAGCGTGTTCAACTGGCTCGGTTGGTCGCGGGCGGGTGATTGCATGGGGAATAGACCGGTCTGGGAGCTGGGCGACAGACAAGCAACGAGCCAAAACCGGTGGCAGGGCCAGTCTCTCCACTGGCTTTGCGCACCGGTCCTGGCGGCGTCGTCGGAGACGGAGCCTCGGGTCGAATGGACTAGGCGATCGGGCGGCTGTGCCGGCCAGGCAACCGCACTCTCCTCAGGTGCACCGCGGAGGCACAGAGGATGAGCGAACCCGCGGATAGGAGGAGTGACGGCTCGGGGACGGGAACGACGAAGCCAAAGGTCCCGCTGCCTGAGCGAAGCTCGGTTCCCGGCCCGCCATCCACGAGCAGGCTGCCCTGAACCGAGAAAGTGATCTCGTAGGTTCCAGGAGCCGAGAAGGAGTAAAGAAAGTGGTTGTGGCCACCCACCTCGAGAG
>JBIKUY010000377.1:0-2674 GCA_044347355.1 Prochlorococcaceae cyanobacterium
CGCCGGGATGCAATTCGCTTCGATGTGGAAGAAAGCTTCTATGAACTAGAGAAGAACAACCGCAATATCACCACCACAGCAAGGGAGGTGATCTCAGCCAGGGAATCCCTTCGCTTGGCCCGCCTACGCTTTCAGGCTGGAGTCACCACACAGAGAGAAGTGGTGGACAACCAGCGCGACCTCACCAACGCCGAAGTGCGTTTCTCAAACGCCATCACCGACTACAACAAACGGTTAGCGGAACTGCGGCGGCGGACAGGACTTGATGAAATCCTCACCTGTCCACCGCGAACCCTGCCGGCCGTGAAGCCCGTGGGTGCCTCCGAAATACCAGTGGAACCTGCACGTCTGCTACCTGCTTGCGAAGCGGCCAATCCTGGGGCGCTCTGATCCAACCCCCGGGTCTAAGCCTCGCTGTCTAAGCCTTCTCCCTCTCGAACAGAACTCCTTTGCCCGGCTCCCTGCCAACCGCTGATCCTGGATCAGGCTTTGGGCTCGCAGCGACGTTTCGGCTCGGCCTGTTTCAGGGATGTCTGGGCTGCCTGGCCGTTGTGTTCGCCGGCTTGATGAACCGGGTCATGATCAGCGAACTGGGCTTCCCGGCTCTGCTGGTGGGTCTGGCTCTGGCCTTTGAGCAATTCGTCTCCCCCAGCCGGGTGTTGTTCGGTCAATTGTCCGATGCCGTTCCCATCGGCGGTCGTCACCGCCTCCCCTACATCTGGATGGGCGCCAGCCTCTTCTGCGCTCTGGCCGTTCTCTCGGTGCCGCTCATCTTTCATGTCGGTCGGCTGTTGGAGGCGGATCGCCCTGGACTGCTCTGGGGCGGTATCGCAGCCCTCTGTGGCCTGTTCTCCCTCTATGGGCTGGCGGTGTCGATGGCCAGCACCCCCTATCTGGCCTTGGTGATCATGGTTGGTGTTGTGTGCACGGTGCTGCTCCTCACCTTGATTGCCACGTTCGGCATGGAGCGCCCCAGGCAGTGCCGGCCCACAGCCACCGCTGGGGACGCGCCTCCCCGCGAGGATGCCATCACCCTCAGTCAAGCCTGGGCCCTGGTCACGTCCAGCCGGCAGGTACTCGTGTTCTTTCTGTTCCTGGTGTTGTTCACGCTGGGCCTGTTTCTCCAGGACCCGATCTTGGAGAGTTACGGAGCGGAGGTGTTCGGTATGCCGATCGCCGCAACGGCGTCCCTGAACGCGATCTGGGGGATCGGCACCTTGATCGGACTCCTACTTGCAGGGGTATGGATTGTGCCCCGCTTCGGCAAGTTGGCTACCGCCAGGTTGGGTTGTCAGCTAATTGCTGCCAGTCTGCTACTGCTGTTGCTGGCGGGCACCACAGCGCAGGTCCCCTTGCTGCAGGTGGTGATGTTCTTGTTTGGTGTTTCGGCCGGCATCGGCACCAACAGTGCCTTGGTCTTGATGCTGGACCTCACCCTGCCGGAAGCAGCCGGCACCTTCGTTGGCGTCTGGGGATTGGCCCAGGCCATGTCCCGTGCTCTCGGCAAGGTCTTTGGTGGTGGCCTGCTCGATCTGGGTCGCTTTCTGGCCGACCGGTTGGGCATGGGCTCGTCCCCCTTTCCTGCCTACGCCCTTGTGCTCAGCGTTGAGGTGCTGGTTGCTCTCGGAGCTCTTCTGGCCCTGAGCAGGGTCAACCTGCGCCAGTTCAGGGAAGATACGGGACGAAGCCTCACCAGGGTGCTGTCCCTCGAGATCGGATGACTGTGGCCAACTCCCCCGCCGATCTGGACCCGGGTCTGATGGCCCTGCTCGATCGGGTGGGAGAGCGCCAGCGACGGGATTTCGGCCACATGGCCTCTGATGTGAAGGCCGATGGCAGCCTGATCACGGCCTGCGACCGCTGGAGCGACGCCACCCTGGTGGAAGGGCTGGCCGAGCTCTTCCCCGGAGAGGGCGTGCTCAGCGAGGAGGGAGACCGTCGCGTGCCCGAATCATCCAGCTACTGGGTGGTTGACCCGCTCGACGGCACCACCAACTTTGCGGCGGGGATTCCCTACTGGGCCATCTCCTTGGCGCGCTTTCAGGATGGCCGGCCCCAGATGGCGGTTCTGGATGTGCCGCCCCTCCGTCAACGCATTGTGGCTTTGCGCGGCCAGGGGGCTTGGCGAAATGGCAAAGCCCTTTCTCCTCCTTCTCTCCAGAGCCATCCTGCAGGCTGTGCCTCGCTTTGCAGCCGCTCGATCGGTGTGTTGCAGAAGCTTCCCCATCAGCGCTTTCCCGGCAAGATCCGGCTGCTTGGGGTGGCCAGCCTCAATCTGGTGAGCGTGGCCATGGGCCAGACCGTGGCTGCCCTGGAGGCCACACCCAAGATCTGGGATCTGGCTGCCGCCTGGCTGGTGCTTACAGAGCTCGACTGCTCGCTCCGCTGGCTGGCCCGCTCCCCCGAGAACCTGATTCCTGGATCGGACCTCAGCGAGGCTGACTTCCCGGTGCTTGCGGCTGATCAACCGGAGACTCTCACCCGCTTTCTCCCCTGGGGAGAGGCGCTGGTGGCCTGATCCCAGCGCTGGAGCTGATTGTTCCGAGCTTCAGCCCAAGTGGTTTGCGGGATGGGGAGAGCCTGTGTTATGTTTTTGGACTGCGCAGGACCGGAAGGTCAGGCGCGGCTTGCAGAACCGGGTGAGGCGAGAGCCGACGGTGATGTAAGTTTTCTG
>JBIKUY010000401.1:0-2670 GCA_044347355.1 Prochlorococcaceae cyanobacterium
CTGGCTGGCGGGACAACCGAATGTCGCCGCCTCGGCGAAGCGGATCGCGGGAGTCAAAGGGGACATCGACCACTTCGGCGCGCTGAGCTTTCTGCAGGGAGTGCTGCTGATGCTGCGCGACTCGGGGCACCCCGGGCTGCTGCTCATCCTGGACGAGGTCGAGACCATTCAACGCGTTCGCGGCGATGTGCGCGACAAGAGCCTCAACGCCCTCCGGCAGCTGATCGACGAAGTCGATGCCGGGCGGTTTCCCGGGTTGTACCTGCTGATTACCGGGACGCCCGCCTTTTTCGAGGGGCCGCAGGGAGTCGGCCGGCTGGAACCACTGGCCCAGCGGTTGCAGGTCGACTTTCAGACCGACGGGCGGTTTGACAATCCGCGGGCGGTGCAGATCAGGCTGCCGGGCTTCAGCCTGGACCGGCTGACGGCGGTGGGCTGCAAGGTGCGCGACATTTTCGGACAGCACGCCCGGGCTCCCGACCGCGTCAAGGCCCTGTGCGATGACCGGTACATTGGCGACCTGGCCGGGGGCGTGGCGGGGAAACTGGGGGGCAAGGTCGGCGTCGCGCCGCGGATTTTTCTGAAGAAGCTGGTGGCCGACGTGCTCGATCGCGTGGACCAGTACCCCGATTTCGAGCCCCGGCGGGATTACACCCTGAAGCTGGTCGAGGGGGAGTTGACCGCGACCGAACGCCAGGCGCTGGGGGCGACCGACGTGGATGACATCGAGCTGAACCTGTGAGTCACTTCGACCGGCTGCACCCCGCGCTGCAGCATCACATTGTGAACAGCCTGGGCTGGCGCTCGCTGCGTCCCTTCCAGGAGGCGGTCATCCCCCCGATTTTGGACGGGGAGCACCTGATTGTGCTGGCGCCGACCGCGGGGGGGAAGACCGAGGCGGCGTTCTTTCCCGTCGTCTCCCGCATGCTCGAAGAGGAGTGGTCGGGGCTGAGCGTGCTGTACCTCTGCCCGATCAAGGCGCTGCTGAACAATCTCTCGACCCGCCTCGAGCGGTATGCCCGACTGCTGGGACGCCGGACCGCCCTGTGGCATGGGGACATCCAGGCGGGAGCCCGGCGGGCCATTCTGCGCGACCCGCCCGATCTGCTGCTGACCACGCCCGAGTCGCTGGAGGTGATGCTGGTTTCGCCGACGGTCGATTCCCGCCGGCTCTTTTCCCAGTTGCAGGTGGTGATTATCGACGAGATCCACGCCTTCGCCGGGGATGACCGGGGCTGGCACCTGCTGTCGGTCCTCGAGCGGGCGTCGCGGCTGGCTGGGCGGGAGCTGCAGCGGATTGGCCTGTCGGCGACCGTGGGAAACCCGACCGTGCTGGTCGATTGGCTGGCGGGTGGACCCCGGCAGCGCCCCCGGCGGGTCTGCCTGCCCCCCCCCGGAGCGACCCCGGCGGCCGAGGTGAAGCTCGACCATGTGGGCTCGCTGGCGAACGCAGCGCTGGTGGTGTCGCGGCTGCACCGGGGAGAGAAGCGGCTGGTGTTCATCGACAGCCGGGCGAAGGCCGAGCGATTGGGGCAGGACCTGCGGCAGTTGGGGGTGACGGCGTTTGTGACGCACAGTTCGCTGAGCCAGGAGCAGCGACACCAGGCGGAGGAGGCGTTCGCCCACCGCGACGACTGCGTGATTGTGGCGACCAGCGTGCTGGAGCTGGGAGTGGACGTGGGGGACCTGGACCGGGTCATCCAGGTCGACAGCCCGGCGACGGTGTCGAGTTTTCTGCAGCGGATGGGGCGGACGGGGCGGCGGGCGGGGAGCACGCGGAACTGCCTGTTCCTGACCACCAACGACGAAAGCCTGATGCAGGCGGCGGGGCTGATTGACCTGTGGGAGTCGGGCTATGTCGAGCCGATCGAGCCCCCGGTCGAGCCTTATCATGTGCTCGCGCAGCAACTGCTGGCGCTGGTGTTGCAGGAGCGGGGGATTGGGCGGCGGACGTGGTGGGAGTGGGTGGCGGCGGTGCCCGGCTTCGCCGCGCTTCCGCCCGGAGAGGTCGAGCGGCTGGTGACGGGCATGCTGTCGCGCGACCTGGTGTGGGAGGAACAGGGGATCCTGGGGATGGGGCGGGCGGGGGAGGCGACGTACGGCCGGCGCAACTTCCTGGAGGTGCTCTCGGTGTTTTTATCGCCCCCCCTGTTCGCGGTGACGCACGGGCGCGAGCCGATTGGGTTTGTGGATGAGCTGACCTTTCACGCAAAGAGCGCGGGGCCGAGGGTCTTGTTGCTGGGGGGGCGGGCGTGGCTGGTGACCTACGTGGACTGGTCGCGGAAGGTGGCGTATGTCGAGCCGAGCGAACACCGGGGCCAGTCGCGGTGGCAGGGAGATTGCCGGGCGTTGGGGTATCGGGTCTGCCAGGCGATTCGGGGAGTGCTGGCGGGGGAAGACGAGCGGGCGTGGTGGTCGAAGCGGGCGGCGGAGCAGTTGCGGGGGCTGCGGTGCGAGTACGAGTGGCTGAGTCGCGAGCCGCAGACGGAGCTGGTGAGTGGCGCGGTCGACACGACGTGGTGGACGTTCGCGGGGTTGAACGCGAACGCGTGCCTGGCCCCGGCGCTGGCCGCGGCGACGGGGAGCGAGGTGACGCACGAGAGTTTCGGAGTGACGTTCGCCGAGGGACTGAGCCCGGAGGAGATTGACGCGGCGATTGCGAGTGTGCGG
>JBIKUY010000400.1:0-2662 GCA_044347355.1 Prochlorococcaceae cyanobacterium
ACACCGCAGCCGCCGGCGAATCGTTCACGACGTACAACATCGAAGTCGAGGAGGACCACACCTACCACGTCGGCGAACTGGGGACGTGGGTACACAACGAGTCGGCAGAACGCTGCCTGAAACTGGCCCGGGAAGCGGCTGACGGCAGCGAGGAAGCGGTCGAGGAACTGAGGAGAATCTTCTCCAAAGCGCCGGACCTCCGGAGGAGTATCGACGGTCAGCTACGGGAAATCGTCGATGGGGACCTGCTGCGGCGGATTGACGCACCAAACAGGATTCCGAAGGTCGGCGAATCCCACCCAAGCCTTCCAGTACGGAGGAATCCCGGAGATCCGACTCACGGGATTTTCAACGAGAAGAAACCGCTGATGAGCGGCGCCAATGGCGGTGATGCCCTGGAGGTGTTTCGTTCACGACTCGGAAGTCTATCTGACGACGCCGTAAAGTCGCTGCAGCACGTCGAGGGGCATGCTGCTGCCGAAATGGTTTCCAACAACTTGTCCGATGCTGTGCTGCATATCAATTACAAGATTGGTCCATGCCAGTACTGCCGAAATGGGGTGCCTGAACTTCTCGGAGAAGGGCAGAAGCTCTGGGTCGTGTTTCCTGACGGAATTGGATATTTCACGAACAAGGGGTGGTTTCCGCAATGAATATTCCATCATCAGGCAAGGTCCAGCTGGAACGTGGCGGCGAAACACTGAGCGTATCTCCGACAACCGAAGACGTTTTGAATGCAATGCAAATTGTCTATCACGAGAACGGAATGGAGGGGCCTCCCGAACTAGCATTGGAATGTGCCAGGATTGCATCTTCGTCAGAAACGACACAGACTCGATTGCTCCTGTTGCTCGCCTTTCACCGGACTCAGGCACCACGCTGGCTGATTGACTACAGCGTTCCTAAAACCAAGGGTTCATCGGTCCTTCTATCCTCCGGGAGAACTTCCGAAATGCAGTTGGAACGAAGGACAGTTTGTGGCGTCATTTCCTTGTATCGTCATGATTGTCTTATCAATGAGCCAATCCTTATTCGCAAGGCGATAGCTTGGTTTCTGGAGTATCAAAGTGCCTGCCCGGAATTGTCGTGGATGCCCTACAGCGAGGTCGTGCAAAATGCGGACAACGCAATTCAATGAAGTAGCCTTCGCCCACAGGGCCAGGGCATATTCAGTTGTGATCGCCGTCTCGACGTCCCGTCAGGAACTCGATGCTCCACCCGCACGCCCGCGGCTTCGCTGCCAGGCTGTGCTGGCCGGGATGTTGCCTCAAGCGTGAGAGCGTGAACCGGTAGGACAGGCGATATTCCCCAGGGCGCATTTCTCCCGCGTCCTTGATTCTTCCTTGCGACAGGTCACATCGAGGACCCTGTGACAGTTGTTCTCCATCCGCGAAGGGCCACGGATCGTGCGTGCGAATGTCTTCACCTTGAGCGGGTGACTGCCCATGCAGTCTCGCACCTGCTCGGTGATCTTCCCCTCACGGACAGTTGTCAGTTTCACAAACCGAGTCGTGGCCAGACCAGTCCCCGGCACTGGTGTGTCAGCGTGCGGCTCGAACCTGCACCGCCGCAGGCGACACCGCCAACGAGGTCCGCCCGAACAGGTCCGCCAACTGACACCGCCAAGTTGCTCCGCCAGTCAGAGAGCGTCAACCAGAGAGCGCCAACTCCCGGTGACCGTCTCACCCGATCGGTAACCTGCCGATCGTCGGATCGAAGCGTGCCGATCAGTCGCGGCCCAAACCCACATCGCCACAGGCCGACACCGCCAACGAGGTCCGCCAAACCGGTCCGCCACCTGACACCGCCAAGTTGCTCCGCCAGTCAGAGAGCGCCAACCAGAGAGCGCCGACTGCCGGTGAGCATTCCACCCGATCGGCACCCTGCCGGTCCTCGCATCGAAGCGTGCCGATCAGTCGCGGCTCAAACCCGCACCGCCACAGGCGACACCGCCAAACCGGTCCGCCAACTGACACCGCCAAGTTGCTCCGCCAGTCAGAGAGCGCCAACTGTCAGTGACCAACTCACCCCACCGGTAACCTGCCGGTCCTCGCATCGAAGCGTGCTGATCAGTCGCGGCTCAATCCCGCACCGCCGCAGGCGACACCGCCAACGAGGTCCGCCAAGCAGGTCCGCCAACTGACACGGCCAAGTTCCTCCGCCAGTCAGAGAGCGCCAACCGAGAGAGCGCCAACTGCCGGTGACCGTCTCACCCGATCGGTAACCTACTCCTCTCATCGAAGCGTGCCGATCAGTCTCGGCTCAAACCCGCACCGCCACAGGCGACACCGCCAACGAGGTCCGCCAAACAGATCCGCCAACTGACACCGCCAAGTTCCGCAGCCAGTCAGAGAGCGCCAACCAGAGAGCGCCAACTGCCGGTGAGCACCTCACCCGATCGGTAGCCTGCTGATCGTCGCATCGAAGCGTGCCGATCAGTCTCGGCTCAATCCCACACCGCCACAGGCCGACACCGCCAAACAGGTCCGCCAAACAGGTCCGCCAAACAGGTCCGCCAACTGACACCGCCAAGCTGCTCCGGCAGGCAGAGAGCGCCACCCAGAGAGCGCCAACTCCCGGTGACCGTCTCACCCGATTGGTAACCTACTCCTCTCATCGAAGCGTGCCGATCAGTCTCGGCTCAAACCCGTACCGCCACAGG
>JBIKUY010000403.1:0-2654 GCA_044347355.1 Prochlorococcaceae cyanobacterium
ACGGCAGTAGTCGCCGGAATTCATCTCGCTGATGTGCCGACCACGGGCCCATAGGGTGATTGCGGGGGTATCGACCACGTCATCGTACGGACTGAGGTCAAGATCGCTGAGCGAGACAGCCTCGGCCTTGAACTCGGCTTGAATGTCGTCTGCGGGTAGCACATTTGCGAACGGGAATCCGTCCGACTGCATCCAGCTGCGCTGCAGCTGCCCAAATGCTCACGACCCAAAACGACCGGATCTGGGAGAAGACATGAGAGCGTCCCTGGCTCCGTCTGCACACCGCAGTAGGGACGGTCTTACTGCAGCGGAAAAGAGGAGCAGGACGCCTCACCCTCAAGTCCAATTTCCCATTCGCCCCGGTCTGCGCTTGCAACAGTCCCTCGCCACACGCGCCCACTCACACGCTTAAACACGGACCGCGCCGACACCCGCGCAGCCTTGCAACGGCAGTGCGATTCGGGCAAGGACCTGATTACGGCTCAGGTCTTGGAGAATGCAGAAACGCGTTGAGGAAGTTCTTTCGCGCGAGAACACCCTGCCTCAAGAGCGACTAAAAGCTGGCGTCGCTTCTGAAAGTTGGCGCAAGAAATCAACCAATCGCGTACTGGCACCAAACAGGTTTCTTGTCCATAGCCCATGTGGTCGCCATAGCTTGACTCCACACAATGATTTTGTTGTCGGACTGATCGGCTCCAAGTTCGTCGCTCACCGCGGAAGGAACGTTGCAGGCTTCCCATAGTCGTTCTCCATTAATCTCCCCAAGCAAGTTCGCCTCGACCATGTAGTTCCCGACAGGCCATTGAGGTATGAGTTGGTTTTGTCGCATCACGGTCATCACCGCTCTGCGTATAGTCTTTGGTGACCGAAACTTTATTCTGGGGATCATGTAAGTGCCAGTTAGAGGGATAAACGGAAGGATTGAGATAGGTGACTGTGGCGTTCCGACGACGTCGATCGTTCCGTCAAGGGTTTCCGAAAGGTCACTCGATAAAACCAGAGGCTCAAGCCCAATCAGATTTCTCCATGGGTCAAAAGGTTTCGGCAGCAGTTGATCTAGGAAGTTTTCCCGATCAGGCCAGTCGGGTGACCGGGTTCCCAGCAAGTTTGTGCCAAGGTCAACGGCAAGTTGCGTTGGTGGTGCGTTCTTTTTCGCATAACACTCCCAGCGACCATGCGTGGTTTTTCCAATCCAGACCATCAGGTTCTGATTTTGATCTCCTACACCGACCGGCAGAGAGCTGAAAGTAAATCTTTTGACTCCATTTACTGCAGAGGAAAGATCCCCCCTGCCCAACTCGCTGTTCGCTAATTTTCGGCGGATTTCATCGCAGTTCCATCCTGTAGGGATTACGTGTCCGTAATAGTAACATCCGATTGCCTCGCAGTCGCCATCACAGACAACCTTGATTTCGATTGGCGTTGTGGTTAGCCGCTGGTTATTGGGATTTATCTCATAAATCACTGGTTCATCTACCTTGGGCTTAACTCTCTCGACCTTAGTGTATTCGTTTTCGTTCACGGTATTCTCCAAGCAGTAGGTGCCAGAACCAGGTTGGGCTGGAAACACTCCAGCCGTTGAGTCAGTCAGGCATGTCAGCGTCGTTTAATGTTAATTCGGCTGAATTCAGCACGGCCATTACGCACGTAAAGACCGAATTCGGAAGGAAGCGGGATGATGGTGTCAAAATTTGTCGTGTCGAGAGATTGGTTGTTCACCTGGATTCGTTCAAGTCTTGCGTGGCTGACGACAATTAAGATAGAGACAATTTCGGTGTCGAACGGTGGAAGATTCGAGCCACTATTAAGCGTGAGCTCGAGATCTGATGGATCGTTAGGGTGTAGTTCGATTGTTTCTAATCGACATCGAAAAGGGCTCATGGGGCTAATGTTGACGGCCATCATCTTGGGCACGAAGGCGGCCAAGCCGTTTGTATCAGCGACCTCGGCGGACCCCAATCGCCTTCCCAGGAACACACCTGCCCGACCTTCAATGTTTCGTATCTCAACACTCAATTCGAAGGACGGGGCCAATTCCGTCAGTTCCCCCAGCTTGAGGGTGTTGGTTGCCTCGGTTTCGAGGGTGACGCCCGGCTCTGTCGGGTGAAACAGCGGTGGTTCGGACCGCTTGGCTTGGGCCGTTCGGTCCAAGATGATGGGGAGCTCGCCAAGGGCGACTGCAAGTGGCGGCAAGGTGGACTTAGAGGGTGTGGTCTCCAATAAAGTGTTGGGAGGATCAAAGACCGTTGTTGAGTCCGATTTCCCGTCATCCGTTGGACGTGCTTGAAAGCGCCAGAGTGTTGAGCGCCAAGTTGAAAGGAGAACAGCACTCGCTGCGACCAACGCAAAAATGCCAGCGGATTTGTGGCCGATCCAGCGATGATCAGCCGTTGTTCCAGACGTCGCGGTAGGCTGTTTGTCAGGTTTTTCAGGCTGGGTGCTGGAAAGGGCGTCTAACTGCTCTGCCATATCAGCGGCAGCGAGAGGGCGCTCGGTGCGGTCCCATTTCAGGCAGCGTTCGCACAAGGCTGCAACTGCTTCGGGCACCTCCGGCTTGCGCTGACGGACTGGCGGGATCACTATCCCTGGATCACTTACCCGGCGCTCGTAATCCCCCTTCACACGGCGTTGGTACTCGACGGGCAGTTTGCCGG
>JBIKUY010000380.1:0-2643 GCA_044347355.1 Prochlorococcaceae cyanobacterium
AACCCCACACGAACAGGCTGCCCACCAGCAACAGCAGCAGCCACTCAGGCGGCACCAGGTCAGGCCGTCCCAGCCGCAACAGCAAGCGCAGACCCACCAGCCCCACGGACAGGTAGCCGGCCGTTTCCAGATGGCGGTAGCGCTCCAGCCAACGGATGAACAGCTCGGCGGTAAGACGCAGGGCAATCACGCCGATCACGCCACCGGCGATCACCAACTCAAGCCTGTCGCTCACTGCCACTGCCGCGGCCACGCTGTCGAGGGAGAAGGCCAGGTCCGTGAGGGCCAGCGTGGCCACCACGCCGCCGAGGGAAGCCGTAACAGGCAACCCTCCAACCGCCGTACCAGCGGAGGCCAGGCCCCCATCCTCGGAGCCCGGCTCAGCGTCGGACAAGCCCTCTTCACGGCCCTGGGCCAACAGCTGCAGGTGGCGGCCACACAGCCAGAGGAGGTAGGCGGCGGCCGCCAGCTCCAGCGGCCAGAAATTCAGCACCCAGCGCGCCGCAACGATCAGGATGATGCGGAACACCAGGGCCAGCAGGAGACCCAGGTTGAGGGCCGTCTCCTGACGGGCCCGGTCATGCAGGCGTCGGGAGATGGCGGCCAAAGCAATGGCGTTGTCCGCCGACAACACGGCCTCCAGTGCCACCAACAGAGGCAGGAGCAGCAGCACCTCGCTCCATTGATCTGCCGCCTGAATCAGCGGCGTGAATGATTCCAGCGATTCAGCTTCCATTCGACCCATTCCCTGGAGCACTCTAGGAAGGGCACACCCAACGATCGCGAGCCATGCCTGTCCACCTGCGGCTGGTGCATGCCGAGCCCGGCAGCAGAGTGGTGGAGGCCAGCGCTGTCCGCCAAGGGGACGTACTGGCCATGGCACTCGGCGAGGCCAGCACGGCGGAAGCGGCGGAAGACCAGGCCCGGCTGCGTCTGCAACTGCAGCTGGCAGACCTGCCGGCATCGGCACGAGCAAAGGCTCCAACCAGCCCAACGGCTGGACCAGCCACTGCTCCCAGGCTCGCTACCGATCTTGCGTCCTCCGAGGTTTCTAGCGAGGCTGTTCAAACAGTCTCGGCAGTGCCAACAGTTTCGGCTCTGCCAGCAGCGCAAGCACCCTCGCCGGGGGGGGCCTCACCAGAGATGGCTGGTGCGCCAATGGTTGAAGAACCTCCCCCAGACCCAGAGGATTGGAGTGCTGAACTAGCCCGCATTGATCTGGCCCTGAAGCGGATCGGCTGGCAACGGGAGCAGGAAGGCCAGTACCTGGAGCGGGCTTTCGGCCACCCGAGCCGCAGCCGGCTCACCACGTACAACGACCTCCTGGCCTATCTGCGCCTGCTTGAGCAACTCGAGCCAGGCTGTGACCCCCACACGTCGCCGGTGCCGCTACGCCGCAGCGAATTGCTGAGTCAGAGCGATGATCTGCTCAGCCAACTGGGCTGGGATGCCCTAAAGGGCAGGCAATTCCTGGAGCACCAACTGGGCCGTGCCAGCCGCCAGCAATTGAGCGAATCCCAGTTGCTGCAGTTCAACATGCTGCTGGAAGAAGCACTGATGGCAGCAGGCCCAGCTGCGCCGGAGGCAACGGTCGACTGAACAGGTAGCCCTGGCCAAGGCGGCAGCCCATCCGCCGCAAGGCCTCCCACTGGTCACGTTGCTCGATGCCCTCCGCCACCACCTCCAGATCGAGGTCGCCGGCCAACCGCAGGATGCCCTCCACCAAGGCCCTGCGGCGCGGGTCTTCGATCATCGTGGCCGTGAAGCTGCGGTCAATCTTCACGCCATCAATTGGCAGGTCAGCCAGCCAGTTCAAGCTGGAATAACCGATGCCAAAGTCGTCGAGAAAGACCCGAAATCCCGCCCGGCGCAGGCAAACCAACTCCTCCCTGGTGCGCTGCGGGTGCTCGATCAAGGCCGTTTCCGTGACTTCAATACAGAGCAGCTCGGGCGGAAGCTGCAAGCGCCTCACAGTGTCGATCACATCAGCAGCAAAACCGGAGCGAGCCAACTGGTGAGGACTGAAGTTCACTGCCAGCGAGCGGCTCCTCGGTAACAGATCCAAGTGATCAATCGCCAGCAGACTCTGCTCCAGCACCAACTGGCCCAGGGCCCCCATCAAACCCGAACTTTCGGCGACTGCGATCAATTCCGAGGGAGCGATCGCACTGCCATCGAGATCCAGGGGACGCACCAAGGCTTCATAACCCAGCACCTCAGCCCCATCCAGAGAAACCCAGGGCTGAAAGTGAATGGGCATCTGCTGGCATTTCAAGGCATCCTGCAGGCTGCGCCTGATGGCGATGCGCCGATTTAGCTGGGTGCTGATGGCCTCGTCGTACACCACGATCTTGCGATCCGTGCGGGTCTTCGCCTCGTACATGGCTAGATCGGCATCATGCAGCAATTGATCCGGTGATTCCACACCGTGCTCACTGAACGAGATGCCGATGCTGATCTCAGGGTGAATCTCAAACGGCATGCCGCTGGTCTCCGGGGACCAGGGTCGCGCCACCGTCTCCCGCAGACGCTCGGCGATGCGCAAGGCCTCATCCGGGGTGTCCAGCTCCGTGCAGAGCAACACGAATTCATCCCCACCTAGACGGGCAAGCACATCCCCTGAGCGAATCACTTGCTGCATGC
>JBIKUY010000068.1:0-7818 GCA_044347355.1 Prochlorococcaceae cyanobacterium
CTGCTGGATCCCGAGGGCCTGGAGGGAACGGCGGGTGGCCATCGAGGGCTGGACCTGCTACCCCTACGCACGGTGTTCGGCGAGGCCAAGGCCCTGCGCCAGCGCCGCAGCCCGGCCCTCTGGCCCGCCAGCAACACCGTCGCCGCTGGGCTGGAGCCGCTGGAGCTGGAGGGCTTCGAGCTGCACCGGGGCTGCAGCACCGAACTGGAGCCCTGCCAACCGCTCTGTGCGGCGGCCGACCTGGGCTGGGTGCGGGCGAGCGGCGAGCAGGGCGGCCTGGTGGCCGGCACCTATCTGCACGGGGTGTTCGAGAGCGGACCCTGGCGGCGGCGCTGGCTCAACCGGCTGCGCCTGCGCCGCAACCTGCCGGCCATCAGCGAGGCCCAGCCGCACCACAGCCGCCAGCGCGACGCCTTGCTCGACCGCCTGGCCGATGCCTTCGAGCGGCACGTGAATCTCGAGCCCCTGCTGGCGCCCTGAACCTCACACTCCCACGCCCTCCCCTTCTCATGGCCCGCGATCCCGTCACCATCCACTGGCCCAACGGCCGCAGCACCAGCGCCGCGCCCGGCAGCGCTTGGCTCACAGCCGCCCAGGCCGCGGGTTTTCCCATCCCCACCGGCTGCCTGGGGGGCAGCTGCGGCGCCTGTGAGATCGAGGTGAACGGCCGGGTGGTGCGGGCCTGCATCGCCAGCGTGCCGCCCAGCCGTAGCGGTGAACTCACGGTGGAACTGGCCAGCGATCCTTACTGGTGAGTGAGCGGGCCTGGTGAGCGAGCCCGGGTCAGCCGGCCTGGATCAGACCACCGCCCAGCAGCACTTCGCCGGCATAGAACACGGCGGCCTGGCCGGGGGTGATCGAGAACTGCTCCTCAGCGAAATCCAGGCGGCAGCGGTGGGGGCGGAGGGCGGCCTGATCGGCGGGTATGGCCGGCAGGGGCGTGAGCAGGGCAGGCACCGGGGCGCTGCGGTAGCGCACCTGCACCTCCACCGGCACCGGCGCCTGGGGCGGCGCGATCGACACCCAGTTCACCGCCCCCACCAGGGCCTGACCACAGGCCGCGTCGGCCCGTGGCGCCACCACCACCCTGTTCATCGCCCCATCCAGGCGCACCACATAGAGCGGCTCAGGCCAGGCCACCCCCAGGCCCTTGCGCTGGCCGATGGTGAAGTGTTCGATGCCGTCATGGTTACCCACCACGGTGCCATCGCGCAGCACGATCTCCCCGGCCCTGGGCGGCAGGTAGGTGTCGAGGAAGGCCTTCATCGAGCCGTGGTGATCGGCCAGGCAGAGGTCCTGGCTTTCCGGCTTCTGGGCGGTACGCAGGCCGTGGCGGGCCGCCTCCGCACGGGTATCAGCTTTGGTCAGCTCCCCGAGAGGGAACACCAACCTCCCCAGCACATCCTGGGGCAGATCGTAGAGGAAATAGCTTTGGTCCTTGTGGCTGTCGAGGCCGCGCAGCAGCTGGTGGCGGCCGGTGCCATCGCCGGGCACCGGCAGGGGATCAACGGCGTCGGCATGGCGCACCCGGGCGTAGTGGCCGGTGGCGATCCGGCCGATGCCCCGCTCGGCCTCAGCCCAGGCGAGCATCGGGCCGAACTTCACCTCCCGGTTGCAGCGGGAACAGGGCAGGGGGGTGATGCCGGCGCCGTAGCCCTGCACGAGAAAATCCACGATCTGCGCACGGAAGTGCTCGCGGAAATCCACCACGTTGTGTGGCACCCCCAGCTGCTCGCAGATGCCGGCCGCATCCACCAAACCCTCGGCGCAGCAGGCCCCCTTGCCGCTCATCAGCCAGAGGGTGAGACCCTCCACCTGCCAGCCGGCCTCCACCAGCAGGGCCGCCGTGAGCGAACTGTCCACCCCGCCGGAGAGGCCCACCGCCACCCGGTGCTCCGCGGGCCAGGCCCGCAGCCGCTCAAGGGCCTCCACACCGGCCGGCGTGGCTGCTTGGGGTATGGCAGGGGCGGCAGTGGACAAGACGGACAACCAGGCAGAGAGCGACGCCAACGCGGAGCGGGGCGCCAATCGTTCCATCATGAAACTGCATCTCCGTCCGCTGTGGACCCCGCCCGTGCAAGGCATCAACACCAGCGCTGAGCCGATTCCCGACCCGAATCACACCTGGCCCGCCCGTGATGCCGGGCATCTGCTGGTGACGAGCGATCAGATGGCAGCCCTGGAGCAACAGCTGTTCGCCAGCGGCCTGCCGGTGGAGGCTCTGATGGAGAAGGCGGCCCTGGCTGTGACCCGGAGGCTGCTGGAGCAGCACGGCGAGGCGCTGAAGCGCCATGGGGCGGTGGTGCTGGTGGGCCCCGGCCACAACGGCGGCGACGGCCTGGTGGTGGCTCGGGAGCTGGGGCTGCGCGGATTGGCCGTGGCGATCTGGAGCCCGTTTGAGCGCCACAAAGCTCTCACGGCCAGCCACCTGCAACATGCCGAATGGCTTGGCATCCCCCGGCTGGCGGCACCGCCGGATCCCGCTGGCCTGGCCCTTTGGATCGACGCCCTGTTCGGCATCGGCCAGAACCGGCCACCCTCAGCTCAGCTTCAAGGGCTGCTTGCCGCCCGGGAGCTTCACCGGCCAGGGGGGCTGGTGGCGATCGACGTGCCCACCGGCCTTTGCGCAGACCAGGGCCAGTGCCTCGGCAACGGCGCGGCGCGCGCGGGCACCACCTACTGCCTGGGACTGCTCAAGACCGGACTCATCCAGGACCAAGCCCTGGCCTGGGTGGGCCAACTGGAGCGGGTCGACCTGGGGCTTCCGCCCCCCCTGCTGGCGACGCTGCCCCCACACCAGCCCCGGACCCTGGCGGCCGCGGATCTGCACCAGGCCCCCTGGCCCCAGCCCGATCCAGCCGCGGCCAAGTACGGCCGGGGGCGGCTCCTGCTGGTGGCCGGCAGTCGCCTCTTCCCGGGAGCGGCCGCCCTGGCCCTGGCCGGCGCCGACGCCAGCGGCTGCGGCTCCGTGCAAGCCGCCCTGCCCGAGCAGCTGGCAGCCAGCCTCTGGAGCAAGGCGCCACAAGTGGTGCTGCGCCGGAGCCTGGCCTGCAACCCGGCGGGCCATCTGGAGCTGGCAGAACTGGCGGCTGAGGATGGCGGTCGTCTCGACGCCATCCTGCTCGGCCCTGGCATCGGCCATGGCCCAACGGCCGACGCCGACGGCGAGGCCTGGGAGTGGCTGCAACGCTTCAGGGGGTTGCTCCTGCTGGACGCAGACGGCCTGAACCGGCTAGCCAGCCGGGGAGAGGCGGCCCTGCCCTGGCTCTGCCAACGCCAGGGCCCCACCTGGCTCACTCCGCACCCGGGAGAATTCGCCCGTCTGTTTCCACACTGGGCGGCGTTGCCACCCCTGCAAGCTGCCGCCAAGGCAGCGGAGGCCAGCGGCGCGACCGTTCTTCTCAAAGGAGCCCGCACCGTGGTGGCCGGCAGCAACAGCGGCCCCTGGCAGCTGCGCAGCGCGGCGGCGGCGGCGGCCCGCGCCGGCCAGGGGGACGTGCTTGCCGGCTATGCGGCTGGACTCGGAGCCATGGCCATGGCGGCCGGCAATGGCGCATCAGCCAGCGTGCTGGCCGCCGCTGCCCTCGCCCACGCCTGCGCCGGCCTCCACCAGGCCAACCAGGGGCCAGGCAGCGCTAGCCCGGCGGCCGTGGCCAGTGCCCTGGCCACTATCGGCCCAACAACCTTCTGACCAGGCCAAACACCAGGCACAGCACAAGGAAACGGGGCCACTGGCTCCAACCATTTCACGAATAACGTGTTGTTTTGCAAGCAAAACCTAAAGGGTTACTGAAAACACACCTATTGCCAATCCTTTCAACGGATAGTTGTCATCCTGCTCCAGAGATGCGATGTCCGCCACCAGTGTCAGGACCAGTGAAGGGCATCGCCGCCGCACCTCTGACCCGGTGAGCTGGTACCTGGCGACGATCGGCCGGGAACCGCTCCTCACAGCCTCTGAAGAGATCGAACTCGGCAATCAGGTGCAGGTCCTGATGCGGCTACTGGATGAAAGCCGCGACGAATACACCTGTCAGGAACAGAAGATCATGCGGGTAGGCCAACGGGCCAAGCAACGCATGATGAAGGCCAATTTGCGTTTGGTAGTGAGTGTTGCCAAGAAATATCAGGGCAAGGGAATGGAACTTCTCGACCTGATTCAGGAGGGTTCCCTTGGCCTGGAGAGGGCCGTCGAAAAATTCGACCCCACCCGCGGCTACAAGTTCTCCACCTATGCCTTCTGGTGGATCCGCCAGAGCATGACCCGGGCGATCGCCTGCCAGTCGCGCACCATTCGTCTGCCGGTACACCTCTCCGAACGCCTCACCGCCATCCGCAAGGTGAGCCTTGATCTGGCCCACAAACTCGGAGCCATGCCCAGCCGTCAGGAAATTTCCGAGGCCATGGGCATGCCCCTCGATGAGCTCGACGGCCTGTTGCGACAAGCGCTCACCACCTCCAGCCTGGATGCACCGGTGAACGGCGACGAAGGTCGCAGTTTCCTGGGCGACCTGATCGCCGACAGCGAAGATGAGGAACCCCTGGACAAGGTGGAGCGGGGCATCCACCAGGAACAGCTCGACCGCTGGCTCAGCCACCTCAGCGAGCAGGAGCGCCAGGTGCTGCAGTTGCGCTTCGGGCTGGACGGCGAAGATCGTCAGACCCTGGCGGAAATCGGTCGCCGCCTTGACGTATCACGGGAACGGGTGCGTCAGGTGGAACTGAAGGCGCTGCGCAAGCTGCGCAACCTCACACGCCGCCTTCCGAGCGAGATTTGAGTCCTGATCGGATTCGGATCAGGATTCGGATCAGGATTCGGTGGCTGATGGGAAATCGGATCGATCCGGCGACTCTGCCCTTCAGATTGGGACCGAAGCCCGTCAGTCTTCGGCCCAGATGTAGCGGGTGAGCTCCTCCGGCTTGGGCTCAGGTGCCTGCAGGGCAAATGCAACACAGTCGGCCACCTCGGCATCGATCTCCTTCTCAATCGCCTTCAGTTCCTCACTGCTGGCCAGGTTCTGGGCCGTGAGCTGGGCGGCCAGCCGCTTGATCGGGTCGCGCTGCGCCCAGAATTCCTTCTCGGCCTGGGCCCTGAGCTCATCCGGATCGGCCAGGGAGTGGCCGCGGTAGCGGTAGGTGAGGCACTCCAGCAGGGTGGGACCCTCTCCGGCCCGGGCCCGCTCAATCGCCCGCTGGGCCGCGGCCCGCACCGCCAGCACATCCATGCCATCCACCTCTTCACCGGCCATGCCGAAGGCGGCGGCCTTGCGCCAGATCTCTGGATCGCTGGTGGCGCGGTTGTGGTCCATGCCGATGGCCCACTTGTTGTTTTCCACCACGAACAGGATCGGCAACTTCCACAGGGCCGCCATGTTCAGGCACTCGTAGAACTGGCCGATGTTGCAGGTGCCATCGCCGAAGAACGCGGCTGTTACGGCGTCGCTGCTGGCATCGCCAAGGGCATCGCGCTTGTAGCGGCTGGTGAAGGCGGCCCCCAGGGCCACGGGGATGCCCTCGCCGATGAAGGCATAGCCACCCAGGAGGTGGTGCTCCTTGGAAAAGAGGTGCATCGAACCACCGCGCCCCTTGCTGCAGCCGGTTTCCTTGCCGAACAACTCGCTCATCACCTCGCGGGCGGGCACCCCGCAGCTGAGGGCATGCACGTGGTCGCGGTAGGTGCTGCAGAACCAGTCGTGCTGCATCTTCATCGCCTTGATCACGCCCGTGCTCACGGCTTCCTGGCCGTTGTAGAGATGCACGAAACCGAACATCTTGCCGCGGTAATACATCTCCGCGCACTTGTCCTCAAAGCGCCGGCCCAGGGTCATGTCGCGGTACAGCATCAGGCCCTCCTCCCGGGTCACCGTTGCCGGAACAGCTGGATAGAGGTTCTCCAGTCGCTCAGCGTGAGGTCCTGCCACGTGGGTGGAATCGGCGGAACAGGCCGGCGCCCCCGAAGCGGAAGCCAGTTCACGACTCATATCTGCCTGGGTCATGCGGAAGAAGCGGCGCTACGCAGCAAGATCTGATCCTGACTCTCGACTGTACGGGGTCTGGACCGTTGCTTCTGCCCCTGTCCATACCAGAGACCCTGACTAAAGTCGGCCACTAGCGCACGGCTCGGGTTGGAACTGCCGATCGATCACTTCCGGTTGCTCGGCGTCAGCCCAACCACTGATGTGCAGACCGTGCTGCGCACCCTGCAACAACGGCTCGACCGCGTCCCCGACCAGGGATTCACCCTGGACACCCTGGAGGTGCGCAACACCCTGCTGCGCCAGAGCGCCGACCTGCTGAGCGATTCGGAGCGACGGGGCGTCTACGAATCCCAGCTCACCGCCCTCAGCCAGAGCGGCCAACCGCTGCAGGCGGCGCTCGAGCTGGGCAGCAACCAGGAGGTGGGTGGGCTGCTGCTGCTGCATGAGGCGGGCCAGCATCTCGAAGTGTTCGACCTGGTGAACCGCGCCCTGCAGCCTCCCCAGGCTCCGGCCCTGGGCAGTGGTCGCGAGGCTGACCTCTGTCTGCTGGCAGGGCTCTCTTGCATCGCCGGCGCCGAGGATCTTCGCCAGCAGCGCCGCTATGAAAGCGCGGCGCTACTCCTGGGCCAGGGCCAGCAATTGCTGCAACGGATGGGCCAGCAGTCCCAGCAACGCCAGGCGATCGCCAATGCGCTCCAGACCCTTCGGCCCTACCGGGTGCTCGACCTGCTCAGCCGGGATCTGGGGGCGGTGGAGGCCCGCAGTGAAGGCCTCAGCCTGTTGGAGGAGCTGGTAACGGAGCGGGGTGGGCTTGAAGGCCATGGCGATCCGCACCTGAGCGCAGAGGAATTCCAAGCCTTTTTCCGCCAGATCCGGGCTTATCTCACGGTGCAGGAGCAGATTGATCTGTTCAGCCGCTGGTCGAGCGCCCCCGGCCAGCGGGGCGGCACGGCCGATTTCCTCACCACCACGGCTCTCACCGCCTCGGGCTTCGCCCAGCGCAAGCCCGACCGGATCGCCGCAGCCCGCGACCGGTTGCTGGCCAGTGGCCAACGGGACGTTCAACCACTGCTGGCCTGTCTCTATTTGCTGCTCGGCCAGGTGGACGAGGCCGAGGAAGCCTTCACCCAGGGGGCCAGCCCGGAACTGCAGAGCTGGGCACGGCGAGCCGGTGAGGATCCTCTAGCCCAGCTCTGCGTCTACTGCCGCGACTGGCTTGGCAAGGATGTGTTGCCCGGCTATCGCGATCTGGAGGCCGATCCGGATCTGGAGGCCTATTTCGCTGACCGGGATGTGCAGGCCTTCCTCGACGAGCTGGAGGAGAGTCCCCCACCCCCGACGGACACCGTCTTTGGCCTGGCCGGGTCGGCCTTCCCTGCTGCCCAGGCCCTGCTTGGTCTGGGCGGCTTCGGCTCGGGCTTCGGCGAATCGGAGCCAGCCCAGGCCTCCCTGGACCAACTTGACGGACCGGAGCAGGGGGGATGGGTCCGCCCTGGCGACTGGCCACGCTTAGCCCGGATCAGCGCGGCCGCCGCCACGGTGATGCTGGTGGCCGCCGGGGGCTTCGCATTGCTGCGACCACGGCCCACCCCCATCCCCGTAGAACCCAAGAGCGAAGCCAGATCCGATTCCCCCACGCCTTCATCCACCGCTTCCAACACGGCCCTTAAGTCCGAGGCGAAAACAGGACCACATCAGGAAAAACCTGGTGCTGCCAGACCCAACACCACCACTCCCGCCACTGCCAGCCCCCCCGCAGCGGCCCCATCCGCAGCAAGAACCGCTCTCCCCCTGGCTAATGACGCCCCCACCCCCAGGGAGGTTCAAGGCCTACTGGAAG
>JBIKUY010000381.1:0-2637 GCA_044347355.1 Prochlorococcaceae cyanobacterium
ATGGGTCTTGGTGTGTGTGCAACAACGAGCTCGTGCTGCGTCCCGGCTGAGATGGGTGTGGCTGTGCAGGGGTAGTGAGCATTTCCACCCAGGTGGATCGACCGGCCCCTGCCGACTCTTTGGACGTGAACCCATCAGCGCCGCTGATTGATCCCGAAGACTTTGTTAAGTGCTTCAGGGTGTGGATCTGCGGCAGTCAGGCGGCGGAAGGGAGGAAACCGAGGGCAGCGCGCACCCGCCCCAAGGTGGCCTCGGCAACCACCGTTGCGCTTTCCTTGCCCTGCTTCAGCACGGCGTCCAGCGCGCCTGGGTCCTGGCGCAGCTCGCGGTAGCGCTGCTGCACCGGCCGAAGAGCCTCCACGGTGGCCTCGGCCAGCAGCGGCTTGAACTGCCCCCAACCCATCTGGGCGCACTCACGGGCCGCTGCTTCCCGGCCAAGGCCCGAGAGAATGGCATAGAGGCCCAGCAGGTTGTCGGCCTCCGGCCGTTCGCTGTTGCCGAACTCCAGGCCCATGGTGGGATCGGTCTTGGCCCGCTTGATCTTCTTGGTGATCAGCTCAGGCGGGTCGAGCAGGGTGATGCGCGAGCCCTCATTGGGGTCGCTCTTGCTCATCTTGCTGCTGCCGTCGGTGAGGCTCATCACCCGCGCCCCCTCCTTGAGGATCATGGGTTCGGGCACCTTGAGAATGGCTTCCGGGTCGCCATCGGGTCCCTTGCGACCGAAGCGGGCGTTGATGCGCTGCTGGGCGATGTCGCGGGCCAGCTCCAGGTGCTGCTTCTGGTCCTCCCCCACCGGCACCCGGTCGGCGTCATAGAGAAGGATGTCGGCCGCCATCAGCACCGGGTAGTCGAGCAGGCCCATCGACACCTGGTCACCCTGCTTGATCGCCTTCTCCTTGAACTGGATCATCCGCTCCAGCCAGTTGAGCGGGGTCACGCAGTTCAGCAGCCAGGCCAGTTCGCTGTGGGCACTCACCTGGCTCTGCACGAACACCGTGGAGCGTTCGGGGTCGATGCCGCAGGCCAGGTAGAGGGCGGCGGTGCTGAGGGTGTGTTCGGCCAGCTGGGCCGGCTCATGGGGAACCGTGATCGCATGCAGGTCCACGACACAGAAAAAGGTGTCGTGGCTGTCCTGCAGGTCGACCCAGTTGCGGATGGCCCCGAGCCAGTTGCCCAGATGCAGGGCTCCGGTGGGTTGGACGCCGGAGAGAACCCGGGGCTTGCTCATCGGCCTGTGCTCAGCTCTCGGCGAGGGTGGTGTCGTCGTTGTCGGGTTGCGAATCGGCCACGCTGTTCACGGGCTGTTCCTCATTCACGGGCAGCTCCTCGTTCTGGGGCTGCTCCTCAGGGGCCGCATCGCTGATGCCCGGCTCGGCAGGTTGTTCTGCCGCCGCCGGTGCAGGTTTGGAAGGGCGCGCGAAGGGATCGACCCTCGGGGCCCGCTCCGCCGCACCGCGCACTGGCCGTTCACCGGCGCCGCGGCGGGGACGGCCGCCATCCCGGTTACCCGCCTGGGAACGCTGTTGCTCCACCAGTTCATCGAGCTTCCCCTCCTCGAGCATTTGGCCGAGGGCGCGCACGGCAAAACCCAGCACGGCCACGGTGGAGCGCAGCCGCAAAGCCTCCTGAAGGGCCCGGGCGGACCGCATCTCGTTATCACTCAGCCGGATGCGGAAGCCACCGGGCTCGCGGTTGCCACCGGCGCGGGCGCCCTGGGGTGGCGTTGTGCTCGTCTCGTCAGCCATGACGACAACCTGGTAATCAGGCGCAAGTGTGCCGCATCGACAGCCAGCTTCCATGCACCCACAGCAGCACGTGTGGATCCCGGGTTCCGGCCCGTCCAAGCACAAGCAGTGGCAGATGCCGTTCGCCCCTGCCGCCGAACTGGTCTCGGTAGTTGCTCACCAGCTCGAGGTAGCTGTTGAGGCTCCAGCCACGCGGATTCTGTTCCCGCTGCTGCCAGTGGCGGCGCAGGGCCTGCTGACAGGCATCGCTGCCGAATTCTTGCCAGCAGAGACTTTCGGCCTGCCAGGTGGTCACCCCCCTGGCCAACCACGTGCGGTAACGCACCAGTTCGGGTGCCTCTGCGCTGACATCGGGGGGAAGCACGCTTGCCAGCTGGGCCACGGGAATCCGGCGCAGACGCAGCCAGCAGCGCTCCAGCACAGCCACTGGCAGGTGTCCATCCCAGTCGTCTGCAGCACTGAGCTCAGCCTGCCACTGCAGCAGCAGCTGCCGCTGGCGGGGGGTGAGCCCGGCCACGATTGCCGGTCCAAGAGCCTGACTGCCGGTCTGCTCAGCCATCGCCTGCCCCCTGGATGAGCATTGCGCTGGCGGGGTCGTGGGGTTCGAGATGCACCGTGCAGCGCAGGGGCCCACAGTGAGCATCGAGCCGCTGCACCACCTGGTCGCTCATCCGGTGGGCGGTTGCCAGATCGGATGGCGTCACCACAGTGTGCTGGCCCGGGCGATTGGCAGGCTGGCGCTGGTCGCCCGCCCATTCCCAAGGGCGACTGTCGGCCAGGTTGTTGGCCTGGTTGAGGTGCTGGAGGCCGAGGCGTTGGTGGGACCTAGCCACGACACAGCGATGACTGTTTCACTGCCAACCTATCGGCGGCGGGCCTGGCCGGGACCTGG
>JBIKUY010000433.1:0-2636 GCA_044347355.1 Prochlorococcaceae cyanobacterium
AACCGTTGACGTAGCGTCTGCGGCCTGAGCAGGTAAAAAAGTCGGGGACGACCGTGCTAGGGAGGGCGAGGTGATTAGAGCACCGCGATGCAGTGTGGCAAGATTCACTCAGGCATTCGGCCGTGCACTGGGGGGCCAGCAACGCGGCGGGATGAGTGGCATTTGGACATGCGGGGCTACTTGGCCTCGCTGGCCGATTTCTCGTTCCAGGCCTTGGACAACTCGGGATTCGGGGTGGCGTCGCCCTCCTCCATCCGAATGACCCAGCGGAGGCCACCAATCAGCGAGTCGCGGAATTTTTCGTTGGCCCAGGTTTCGGCGTTGTGCCCTAAGTTGGTGTAGAAAACCCGACCCTCACCGTAGTTCTTCACCCAGGCGACCGGCACATGGTAGGGACGCTTAGTGCTGCATTTCGCCATATTGAGGCTCATCAGCACCCGCACTTTTTCAGGCTGCCAGTTCTTGTACTGATAGATTTCGTCCCGAATCTGAAACTCCTCGTCCCACCCCTTGGTTGACGGATGCTCCTGATCGTGAACCGTGATTGTGACTGTTTCACCAGCGTTCCACGGATGCCCGTCAAATGTGCCGCCAATCATGTCCCAGTAGGGCTTGTAACCACCGTAGGTGTCGGTGGAGGAGTGCGTCGCGGCGAAGCCGTGCCCCTTTTGCTTGAGCCAGGTATTAAAAAAAAAGTCGAGGTTTTCTTCAGGAATATCGAGGCTGGGGCCCTGTGTGTAGAAGAATACGATGTCGTACTTCTGAAGGTTTTCTTTGGTGAAGTCTGCGACCGGGTCTTGGGTACAGTCCACCGTGAAGAGGCCCGTTTGTTGGCCAATGTCGGTCATCGCGATTTCAGCGGGGGCGCGCTCTTTGCCGCGACGGTTTACTGGTTCGTGGGTGAAGGTCTTCGAAGTGGTGACCATTAGCATCCGGGCAGGCTTTGCCGGCTTGTCTTCGGCACGGACAACCACGGGCAGGATGCCCAGCAGGCTGACGGCGTTCAGAAGCAGGAGGCGACGGAAAAAACTGGGCATCGGAGGGGCCTTGAACGGGATAGAAGCGATGAAGGTCGTTCGTGTGGAAACGGCCTCGGCAGAGGGGCAGACTTGGAGCCCACCCTAGGGATCCTATGATACCGGCGTTGGCGGGGGGCTTCCAGACCGTCAGGTGGAGCGCAACCGGGCAGGACTGGGAGATAGAGTCTCCCCAAGCAATCGCGGTCGCGCTGGCGACCGACGGACCCTTGTGTAGCAGGCAGTTGGCAAAAAATGACAGACGGATTCTTGGGCTACCCCACTTCCCCGATGCTGGACATCGTGGCATGCGCTCTGGTGCTGGTGGTCCCGATGCTGGTGTTCAACATCGCCACGGTGGCGCTCTGGAAGAACTACCGAATCCATAGGTGGTTGCAATTGATGCTGACCGCCGTCCTGTTTCTGGCGGTCGCACTGTTTGAAATTGATATGCGTCTGCAGGGGGGAATCGCCGGAATCCTAGCGAAGCGTCCCCGTCCGCTCTCGACTGAGGAACTTGCGAGTTTCATGACTCTGCTGCGTGTTCATCTGGTGTTCGCGATCTCGACCGTGTTTGTGTGGGGAGCAACTGCGTGGCTGGCGTATCGTCGAACGCCGACACCCCCGGGACCCAGTTCACACAGTCGGCTGCACAAGTCTCTGGGTTGGCTTTCGGCACTGGACCTGACAGCGACATCCGTGACCGGGCTGCTGGTGTACTACCGGGGCTTTATGGTTCCGTAGCCGGTTGGCGATCATGTAGAAGATCGGGCGGATTTCTCTGGGTTTGGACCGACTGCAGTCCATCCTATGGTCGCGGGTTTTCTCGCGTTAATTTGTTCGATCCGATGGACCAGCTCAACGACCTCTGCCTCCAAACCCGCTTTCCTCATCGCAGCGGTATCCTACAGACAGACTCGAGCAGTGGTTGAACGACTGCGAACTTTATCCATCAACGCTATGCTCCACTCCGGCAGTCAGCCGGCCACACGACGGTCTATCCATAAGTCATCCGAAACCTGTAGACAAATCGCGTCAGATCGACGGCACCTCGAAAGCATCTCCTCCGTCCGGTAAATAGAGCCGCGACTACTGAGATCGGCGAGTCTAGACTTCGGGGGAGCATCTGGACTCCACGGCATTCTTAACCGGCATTGACTCTTTTAACGCGTTATTGGGGGCTCGAAGGCTCCGCTGAGCTGCCAGGATCTGCCTGCTGAAAGTGAAGTTCGATCTTGGGAGTTTCCAGTCGATTGCCTGCGGCCTGCCATCATAGCCAGTGGTATCGACCCCACATTTCTGACGTTGGATTTGTCCTCGCGTTTAGGTATGAGGTTTTGCGACTGCTCATCCTGAAGTGGACCCCGTTTTTTGGACCACGGGGCGGCCTTGCTTAGATGGTCTGCGGGGTCAGTTTCACGGAGTGGTTTTGAAGGCTTCCCAGGGGGTCCGGTTGCCCAGGGCCTGGTGGGGGCGGTCGTGGGTGTCGTAGTGGAAGTATGCCTTCAATCCTGCATAGCAATCGGCTCCGCTGGAGTAACTCTTGAGGTAGATCTCCTCGTACTTCACCGATCGCCACAACCGCTCGACCATCACGTTGTCGATCGCGCGGCCTTTCCC
>JBIKUY010000382.1:0-2624 GCA_044347355.1 Prochlorococcaceae cyanobacterium
GCCCCCCAGGGAGATCGAACTGAGCCCGTTCTTGCTGAAGTTGAGCCGCACGGGGCCCAGACGGCTGGAGCGGCGGAAGCGGAAGCCCATGGCCGCCATGCTATGGCGCAAGTTGTTGACCCAGGGTTAACGGATGGCAGCTCTTGCCTATCTCGAACTGCAGGATGTGGATCTCTGGCTGGGGCCCCGGCTGGTGTTCGAGGGGCTCAGTCTCAGCCTGCGCTGCGGCGAACACACCGTGATCCTCGGCCCCAACGGCGCTGGCAAGAGCGCCCTCATCAAGCTGCTCAGCCGCGAGCTCTACCCGGTGGTGAAGCCCGGCTCCTGTCTGAAGATCTTTGGCAGCAGCACGGTGAATCTCTGGGAGTTGCGCCGCCGGATCGGGCTGGTGTCCAGCGACCTGCAGCGGCTGCATTCGCCCCAGGTATCTGCCGCCGATGTGGTGCTCTCCGGTTTGTTCGGCTCGATCGGCATCGGCCGCAGCCAGCAGGCCACGGCTGCTCAACGCGAGCGGGTGGCTGTCCTGTTGGAGCAGCTGCAGCTGGCCGGGTTGGCCGAGCGGCCCTTCGGTGAGCTCTCGGAAGGCCAGCAACGGCGCCTGTTGCTGGCCCGGGCCCTGGTGCACGATCCTGAGGTGCTGGTGCTGGATGAACCCACCAATGGTCTGGACCTGCGGGCCCGCCACCAGTTGCTGGCCAGTCTGCGCAGCCTGGTGGCAGCCGGCACCACCCTGCTGCTGGTCACCCACCACATCGAGGCGATCATCCCCGAGGTGAGCCGGGTGCTGCTGCTCAAGCAGGGGCGGCTGGTGGGCGACGGTGCTGCCGCCGAGCTGCTGACGGCAGCTCCCCTCAGCGAGCTCTACGGCACGCCGCTGCGGCTTGTGGAGGCTGCGGGCTGGCGCCAGGTGCTGCCGGCCTAGAGGCCACCGGACACTGTGCTGGAGGGCTCGCATCCCACCCGATCGGCCATGGTGGCAATGGCTGTTCGAGCTGCCTGCTGAGCAGGTTGATGAGCGCGAAAACGAACCGCTGATCCCGCCAGCCTTCCCTGGATCGTGTTCACACCCAGCCTGTGCAGTTCAGGTGGCGGTTGCTCGGAGCAGAAGGGTGGTGGACAGCCCGGAACAGCCAAAGAACTTGGCACCGTCGATCACCTGGTCCAGCGAGGGTGTTGCCCTGAGTTGGTCTCTGGCCGAACTGCATCGGTCGACAAAGAGTCCGAGTTCAGCCAAAGCCTGCAGTTCGGCACCGCTGGCCTCGCTGTTGCAATGCTTAGACCTTAGTCCTGCAGAGTCCGGTGATGTCGGCCATCACGTCATGCGGAGTTCGTCTTGCTGGGTGATCGTGAAACGACGGTAGGGCTGCTCTCCTCGGTCGTTGGCGCCACCCCGGGGCCGGCCCCATCCAGCTCGGCTCGCACCCCCTGAGCAAACTGGTGGTGATCGGCGCGGCGGCGAGGGCACAAGGTTGACCAGCGGCGTCGGTCTCCCATGGCCTTGCACGCTCCTGTGAGCCGGCCGCTCCCGTTCCCTCTACCCAACTCACATCTCACCAGGCATGCGATTGGTCGTCCCAGCTCCCGCTGCCACGGCACCGCTCAAGGAGCAGCTGCGTTGGGTTCGCCATCAGAAACTGGCCTTTGCTGATGCCCGGAGCGATGTTCGCTTCGATGCCACCGACTTGGCCGACGAGATCAGTCTGGCGGTGAATCTCACCCGTTTCGAACCCCTGCACAGCCGGCAGCCGTTTGTCCATCGCGCCTCCTATCTGCTGGCAGGTGACACATTCATCAGCGCAGCCGCCTACCTGCCCCTGGTTGCTGGCACCTGTGATTACAGCGAGAGCACGCTGGAGATTCCTTACTCAGGCTGGACGCGATACCGCAGCGAGGGCAAGGACTGGTTCAACCGGGCCGGACTGCAGGCTCTCTATCTTCCTGGTCAGCCCTTCGACGTGGAAACCAGCCACTTCAATGGTCTGCTGCTCAATCTCAAGCCCTGCCGGCTTGCTGAAACCATCGGCCTGGTGAGCCGTGGGACGGTGCCGCTTGAGCTGGCGGAACGCTGGGTGCAAAGCCCACTGGTGATCAACCTGGGGGACCCGCGGATCTTCCTCCTGCAACGCCACCTGGAAGCGGCATTCTCACGTCTTGCCGAGGCGAATGGACCGTCAATCGGGAACCCCTTCAGTGCTGCGGCCTTGGCCGTGGAGCAGCTCTGTTACCGCCTCAGTGCGCGGATGGCGCTGATCGCCATGGAGGCTGAATGCAAGGGCTTGTGCTGAGCAGGGCGTCCCGAGGCGATGGCCACAGCAGCACACACGACGTGGGGGGATGGGCGCAATTGAAGCCCCTGGATCTAGAGCAATCTCAGCCATGACAGGCCTTCAAATTGTCTGGTTCAAGCGCGACTTGCGCGTAAGCGACCACCGGCCGCTGCTGTTGGCCAGTGCCCAGGGCCCCGTGCTGCCCCTGCTGGTGGTGGAGCCGGAGCTGTGGCGGCAGGCCGACGCTTCGGCGCGCCAGTGGTCTTTTGCGGCGGAGTGTGCCGCGGAGTTGCGCGAGTCGCTGGCCGCCCTGGGCCAGCCGCTGGTGGTGCGCTGCGGTGATGTGGTGGAGGTGCT
>JBIKUY010000383.1:0-2620 GCA_044347355.1 Prochlorococcaceae cyanobacterium
GCCGGCGTGCTGCCCAAGCGCGTGCACGGCTCGGCCCTGTTCCAGCGCGGCCTCACCCAGGTGCTCTCCTGCGCCACCCTCGGCACCCCCTCCGATGCCCAGGAGATGGACGACCTCAACCCGTCCACCGAGAAGACCTACCTGCACCACTACAACTTCCCGCCCTACTCCACCGGCGAAACCAAACCGATGCGCAGCCCCGGCCGCCGCGAGATCGGCCACGGCGCCCTGGCCGAGCGGGCTCTGGTGCCGGTGCTGCCCGCCAAGGAGTCCTTCCCCTACGTGCTGCGGGTGGTGTCGGAGTGCCTCAGCTCCAATGGCTCCACCTCGATGGGCTCGGTGTGCGGCAGCACCCTGGCCCTGATGGATGCCGGCGTTCCCCTCAAAGCCCCGGTGAGCGGCGCCGCCATGGGCCTGATCAAGGAGGGCGAGGAGGTGCGCATCCTCACCGACATCCAGGGCATCGAGGACTTCCTCGGTGACATGGACTTCAAGGTGGCCGGTACCGAAAAGGGCATCACCGCCCTGCAGATGGACATGAAGATCACCGGTCTGGCGGTGAAAACCATCGCTGACGCCGTGAACCAGGCCCGGCCCGCCCGCCTGCACATCCTTGAGAAGATGCTGGAGGCGATCGACAAGCCCCGCGAGGGCCTCAGCCCCCACGCTCCGCGCCTGCTCAGCTTCCGCATCGATCCCGAGCTGATCGGCACCGTGATCGGCCCCGGCGGCCGCACGATCAAGGGCATCACCGAGCGCACCAACACCAAGATCGACATCGAGGACGGCGGCCTGGTGACCATCGCCAGCCACGACGGCGCCGCGGCCGAGGAGGCCCAGAAGATCATCGAGGGCCTCACCCGCCGCGTGTCGGAGGGCGAGGTGTTCACCGGTGGCGTCACCCGCGTGATCCCGATCGGTGCCTTCGTGGAGATCCTGCCCGGCAAGGAGGGCATGATCCACATCTCCCAGCTCTCTGAATCCCGTGTGGAGAAGGTGGAGGACGTGGTGAACGTGGGCGATCAGGTCACCGTGCGGGTGCGCGAGATCGACAATCGCGGCCGCATCAACCTCACCCTGCGTGGCGTGCCCCAGGGCGAACCTCCAGCCGCCTGACCACCATCAGCCGGTCGGATCCCGACCAACGCTGAACCGGCCCTGCGGGGCCGGTTTTTTGATGGGGCCGCGAAGCCCTACCTACACCGCGAAGCCCGGATCGATCGTGGCCATGGCCTCTGCCGTGCGCTCACACAGGGCCGCATGGCTGGGGCCGTGGCTGGCGATCAGGCAGCCGGCCTGGCGCACATCGCCAGTGTTGTAGGTGAGCAGCCGGCCATCGGCGTGGGTGAAGGCGCCGCCAGCGGCGCGCAGCACTGCGTCGGGGGCGGCCATGTCCCAGTCCTTGGGGGCACTCTTGCCGGAGAGGGAGATGTAGAGGTCGGTCTCGCCGCGCAGGATCGTGGCCACCTTGCCGCCCACGCTGCCGATCGCCTTGGTGTCGCCAAGCGCCAGTGCCGCCAGCAGCTGCTCCAGCCGCTGATCGCGGTGATTGCGGCTGGCCACCAGCACCAGCTCACCAAGCTGCCGCCGCTCGCTGAAGCGCACCGGCGTGCGCGTGCCCGCCCGGTCTTCACACCAGGCTTGACCACTCTCGCCCGCCAGCTCCTTGGTCACCCCCAGCCAGAGTTGTTCCATCTCGGGCAGCAGCACCACCCCCAGCACCGGCACGCCCCGGTGGGCCAGGGCCAGGTGCACGGCGTACTCGCCGGTGCCCTGCAGGAAGTCTTTGGTGCCATCAAGCGGATCGAGGATCCACAGCCACTCGGCCGCCAGGGGCTCACCTGCAGTGAGCTGATCCTTGGCCGTCTCCTCACTGAGCAGGGTCCAGTCGGCCGTGGGGAAGGCCTGGCCCAAACCGTCGAGAAGCCAGCGGTTCACGGCCAGGTCGGCGGCGCTCACCGGACCCTCGCCGCCGTCGTCCACGCTCAGGGCCGGCGGAAAGCCGTAGGGGGGCTGCTCGCCACGGCCGTAGGCCCGCAGGATGTCGGCCGCACCCCAGCTCAGACGGCGCAGCTCCGCCAGCAGGCCATCGAGACCAATGCCGGAGGGCAGCGCCAGGGCGGGGGATGTGGAAGCGGCCATCGGCAACAGACTGGAACCTGCATTGTGCAGGAAACCGGTGCCCCAGTCTCCCGAGCCGGCCGCCGGCGTGCTCTATCTGGTGGGCACGCCGATCGGCAACCTCGGCGACCTCTCGCCGCGGGCGCGGCAGGTGCTGGCGGGCGTGCAGCGGATCGCCTGCGAAGACACCCGCCACAGCGGCCTGCTGCTGCATCAGCTGGGCCTGCGCCAGGCCGGTGCTGGCCCCCAGCTGGTGAGCTTCCACCAGCACAACCAGGTAAGCCGCATCCCCGAGCTGCTGGCAGCCCTGGCGGCCGGCGAGGCGGTGGCGGTGATCAGCGACGCAGGCCTGCCGGGCATCTCCGATCCCGGCGAGGAGCTGGTGGCCGCCGCGCGTGCTGCCGGCCATGGGGTGATCTGCGTGCCGGGCCCCACCGCCGTGACCACCGCCCTGGTGAGCAGCGGCCTGCCCACCGGCCGTTTCTGCTTTGAGGGCTTC
>JBIKUY010000385.1:0-2589 GCA_044347355.1 Prochlorococcaceae cyanobacterium
CTCTCAGCGCTTTCCTCAGCTCTCAGCCCATGCCGTCTGCACCGGAATCAAGGCACAGCCAGCCATTCCGCCGGTCGGTGGCACGCCTGAGGCCCAGGTGGTTCTCCCCTTCCATGGCCACGACATCCTTCACGCCCACCAGCAGCACCAGCTGCCTGCCGCCGGCGGTCTGCAAACGATCAGCCTCATTTCATGGCGGCTGCGGTTGCCATGGCTACGGTCCGCATGACGCGCCACCTCTCCCCCATGGCCCTGCAGGAATACCGCCTCGGCTCCGCCTTCCCCGGGGTGATCGGCCGCACGGCTGATGTGTCCACCCCCGCCTGGCCGATGCCCAACCGGGCCAAGGAAGGGGCACCCAACGTGCTGTACCTCGTGCTCGATGACACGGGCTTCGGCCAGCTCGGTTGCTATGGCAGCCCGATCGCCACGCCCAACCTCGATGCCCTGGCGGCCGACGGCCTGCGCTTCAACAACATGCACACCACGGCGTTGTGCTCGCCGTCGCGCTCCTGCATGCTCAACGGCCGCAACCACCACTCCAACGGCCTGGCCTGCATCACCGAGGGGTCGATGGGGTATCCCGGCTCGAACGGAATCATTCCCTTCGAGAACGGCTTCCTCTCCGAGATCCTGCTGCAGCACGGCTACAACACCTATGCCATCGGCAAGTGGCATCTCACCCCCGCCGAGCAGACCTCGGCGGCAGGCCCCTACGACCGCTGGCCGCTGGGGCGGGGATTTGAACGCTTCTACGGCTTCCTCGGCGGCGACACGCACCAGTACTACCCGGAGCTGGTGCAGGACAACAGCCAGGTGGAAGCGCCGGCCACCCCCGAGGAGGGCTACCACCTCACCCCCGATCTGGTGGCGAAGGCCAGGGCAATGATTGCCGACGCCAAACAGGTGGCGCCGAGCAAACCCTTCTTCATGTACTTCTGCACTGGCGCGATGCACGCGCCCCACCATGTTCCGAAGGAATGGGCTGACAAGTACAAGGGCCAGTTCGATGACGGCTGGGATGCCTACCGCGAGCGCACCTTCGCGCGCCAGAAAGAACTCGGCATCATCCCGCCGAACACCGCGCTCTCACGCCACGATCCCGACGTGCCCGACTGGGATGGGCTCTCCGCCGACGAGAAGCGTCTCTACGCCCGGATGATGGAGGTGTACGCCGGCTTCCTCGAGCACACCGACCATTACATCGGAGAGTTAATCAGTTTCCTCAAGGAGATTGGTGAGTACGAGAACACTCTGATCATGGTGATCTCCGATAACGGAGCCAGCTCTGAAGGAGGCCCCACGGGTTCAGTAAACGAGGGCAAGTTCTTCAACAACGTGCCGGAAAATCTGGAGCAGAACCTGGCCGCCATCGACGACATCGGCGGACCGAAGTATTTCAACCACTACCCCTGGGGCTGGACCCATGCCGGCAACACGCCGTTCCGCCGCTGGAAGCGCGAGACCTACCGGGGCGGCACCAGTGATCCCTTCATCGTGAGCTGGCCGAAGGGCATCGCCGCCCGCGGCGAAGTGCGCTCCCAGTACTGCCATGCGATCGACATGGTGCCCACGGTGCTGGAGGCGCTCGGCATCGAGCCCCCGGCCACGATCAAGGGCGTCACCCAGAGCCCGATCGAGGGTTTCTCGCTGGCCTCCTGCTTCGACAATGCCGCCGCACCAAGCCTCCATCTCACCCAGTACTTCGAGATGTTCGGCCACCGCTCGCTCTACCACGATGGCTGGCGGGCCGTCTGCCCCTGGCCCGGCACCTCGTTCGTGGAGTCGGGTCGCCGCTTCGGTGATCCGATCAGCTACGACCAGCTGATCCAGCTCGATGCCCACGGCTGGGAGCTTTACAACCTGCAGGAGGATTTCGCCGAAACCAACAACCTGGCCGAAGCGGAACGCGACCGGCTGATCGCCATGATCGGCATGTGGTACGTGGAGGCCGGCAAGTACAACGTGCTGCCGATCGACAGCCGCGGCACCCAGCGCTTCGCAATGGAGCGGCCCCAGATCAGCGTTGACCGCCAGCGCTACATCTATTACCCCGGCACCCAGATGGTGCCCACCAACGCGGCACCGCGGGTGCTGAACCGCCCCCATTCAATCTCGGTGGAGGTGGAGGTGCCCGAAGGCGGTGCCGAGGGGGTGCTGTTCAGCATGGGCGGCAACGACGGCGGCTTCGCCTTCTACGTGCAGAACGGCCTGCTCACCTACGGCTACAACTACGTGGCCGAGCAGTTCTTCCGCATCCGCTCCAACGGCCCCCTGCCGGCCGGCCACCACATCGTGAGCGCCGAATTCACCCCCACCGGCGCACCCGACATCGCCAATGGCAAGGGCACCCCGGCGAAGGTGGCGCTGTTCGTGGATGGCCAGGCGGTGGGCGAAGGCGATCTGCCGGTGACGATTCCCCTCAGCCTCGGGCTGGCCGCCGGTGTGGCCGTGGGTGCCGATCCGGGCTCACCGGCCCTGCCGGACTACAAGCCCCCCTTCGCCTACGCCGGCCGCATCAAGCGCGCCCTTGTGGATGTGAGCGGCACCCCGGTGGACAACCTCAAGGAGCAGATGCGGGAGATCCTG
>JBIKUY010000386.1:0-2588 GCA_044347355.1 Prochlorococcaceae cyanobacterium
GAAAACGTGAGCGATGTGGTGTTCCGCCTCAACGCCGAAGGTCGCATTCTCTGGGTGTCGCCATCGCTCACCACCGCCCTGGGTTGGCTTCCCGAGGAGTGGGTCGGCCGCCTGGGCATCGACTTCATGCCGCACCACGGCCAGGCGCAGCACTACCGCGAGAACATGGAACAGCTGCGCTCCGGTGGAACCAGTGTGCGCGCCCGCGATGAGGTGCTCGCCCGCGATGGCTCGCTCCACTGGGTGGAAACCCAGGCTGGGCCTTACCGCAATGCCCGCGGCGAGATCGACGGCATCGTGTCGAGCTTCCGCCTGATTGATCAGCAGGTGGCCACCGAGAAGCAGCTGCAGCATCTGGCCACCACCGATGGCCTCACCGGTATCGCCAACCGCCGTCACCTCGAGCTGCTGCTCAGCCACGCGCTGAAGCGGGCCGATCGCACCGGCGAGGCGCTCAGCCTGATCCTCTGCGACATCGACAACTTCAAGGAGGTCAACGATCAGCACGGTCACCACACCGGCGACCAGGTGCTGATCGACTTCAGCCGCCGCATCCTTCAGCAGCTGCGCCGCAGCGACGTGTTCGGGCGCTGGGGGGGAGAAGAGTTCCTGGTGCTGCTGCCTGCCACCGGGCGCGACGGCGCCCTCGCCCTCGCCCATGAGCTCTGCCAGCGGATCGCCGCCTGCCCTCTCCCGCCTGTGGGCATGGTTACCGCCAGCTTCGGTGTGGCCGAGCGCTTGCCTCAGGAATCACAGGATGCCTTGCTGCAGCGGGTGGATGGCGCCCTCTACGCCGCCAAGGGCGCCGGCCGCAACGGGGTGCGTGCCGCCTGAGAGGGGGTGGGCGGACCCTGATGTTCCGCCTAGATTCGATTGAGAACCGCTAAACCAGCGCTCGGTCTTCACCCCAGGCCCGCTTCTGGCGACTCGACTCTCTTGACCAGCCCCCGTTTTCAGCCAGGAGAGGCCCAGGCCATGCCCCTGGCGCCGATCCCGATGGCTCTGCTCAGCGCGGAGGCTTCGGTGCTGGCGGTGAATGAAAGCTTTTGCCAGCTGGTGGGTCGCCCTGCCGCCGCCATCGAGCGATTGCCATGGCAGGCGTTGATCGAGCCTGAGCAACGGGGCCCCATCGCCGCCTTGCTGCAGCAGTTGCTGGCCGGCGAGCAGCCCAGCCTGCAGCAACCCACCCGCCTGCTGCAGGCCGATGGCCAGCCGTTGGCGGCGCTGATGCAGGCCTCCTATCTGCGGAGCGGCAACGGCAGCCAGCTGATCGTGCAGCTCCTGCCCCCCACCCACCCCCTGAGCCAACAGCAGCAGGCAATGGCCGAGCTGGAGCAGGAGCGCTCCCTGCTCCACACCGTGCTCAGCCACATCGACGCCCTCGTGTACATGAAGGATCACGAGGGCCGCTACCACTACGCCAACCCCGCCGCCGCCAGTCGGCTCAACCCCGGCGGGGACGGGGTGCAGGGCCTGCACGACGCCGATCTGCTGCCAGCGGAGATTGTGGCCTCCATCCGCCAGGTGGATGAGCAGGTGTTCCGCCTGGGTGCCCCCTGCTGCTATGAGCAGAACCTGCCGGATCAAGCTGGCCCTGCGCGGGTGTGCCTCACCCAGAAACTGCTCTACAGCCAGCCCGGCCAGCCCGATCGCCTGATCGGTTTCTCCACCGACATCACCGAGCTGCGCCGCGCCACCAAGCAGCTCACCGCCTCGGAAGAACACTTTCGCCTGCTGGCCGCCAACGCCACCGATGTGGTGGTCCGCCTCAGCGACGAGGGCCTCATCCTCTGGGTGTCGCCCTCCCTCACCGCCGCCCTCGGCTGGCAGCCCGACGAATGGATCGGCCACCAGGGCACGGAGTTCCTCATGCACGGCGGCAAGACCGACACCTATTGCGCCAACATGGCCATCCTGCGGGCCGGTGGCTGCACCCGGGCCCGCGATCAGGTGCGCGCCAGCGATGGCTCGATCCACTGGGTGGAAACCCTCGCCAGCCCTTACCGCAACGCCAGCGGTCGGCTGGACGGCATCGTGGCCGGTTTCCGCACCATCGATCAGCAGGTGGCGACCGAGCAGCAGCTGCAGAAGCTGGCCACCACCGATGGCCTCACCGGGATCGCCAATCGCCGCCACCTCGAAGTGCTGATTGGCCAGGCGATCCATCGCGCCGATCGTTACGGCGAAGCCCTCTGCCTGATCCTCTGCGATGTAGACCATTTCAAGGCGATCAACGACCGCCACGGCCACCATTGCGGCGACCAGGTGCTGATCGCCTTCACGGCCCGCATCCAGCAGCAGCTGCGCAGCAGTGATGCCTTTGGCCGCTGGGGCGGCGAGGAGTTCCTGATCCTGGTGCCCCACAGCAGCGCCGCTGCCGCCCTGTGCATGGCCCGCAAGCTCTGCCAGTTGGTCGCCGCCAGCCCCTTCCCCCAGGCCGGCCGCGTGACCGCCAGCTTCGGAGTGGCCCAGCGCTTGCCCCAGGAGGCGGAAGAGGCGTGGCTGCAGCGTGTTGATGCTGCCCTCTACGCCGCCAAGGCCGCCGGCCGCAACTGTGTGCGCGGCGCCTGAGCCCACCGCTCAGTCAT
>JBIKUY010000387.1:0-2585 GCA_044347355.1 Prochlorococcaceae cyanobacterium
AGGAACCAGGTGAGCACCCCGATCACAATGACCAGGTTGATCAGATTGGTCTCAAAAAGGTTGAGATTGAATCCGAAGCCGCCGTGGTGGGCAAACAGCACAGAGGCCAGAGAAAGAAAAGTCATTTCGCGGCCAGCAGACGGTCAACAATGAGAGAACCGAGCTGATCGGCCTCGACTTTGAGGGAGGCGAGCGCCTGCTCCTTCTCAGCTTCGATCTCCCGGCGGGCTTTTTCGCGCACAGCAATGGCTTCGGCCTGAGCCGTGGCGAGTGCTTCGCGATACAACTTGTCAGACTCCTGTTCAGCCTCGACGATCAGCTTCTGAGCATCCTGCCTGGCTTCCTTGAGTTGTTCAGTGAGATCAGCTTCCAGTCGCTGAGCCTGGGCCAGCTGCTGCTTGGCTTCAGCGCGACTCGTGGTGACAAAACCTTCGCGGTCTTCGACGGCCCGGCCAACAGGACGGAAGAACAGGGCATTGAGAATGAAGGTGAGGAGCACCACCTGCACCGCCATGAGCGGCAGGGTGGCATCAAGGTCGAACAGACCTCCCTCCGGGGCGCCGGAAGCAACGCCGGTGACGGCGTCAGCTGTGGCAAGCAGGAGCCAGCTGGTCATTGGGAAGGGATCGCCGGGGTTGACGGGGGAACAGTCACAGGGGGCAGCAGGAGCCACCCCCGTCGTGAGTGATCAGCCGGCGAAGGGGTTGGCGAACAGCAGCACCAGAGCCACCACAAGGCCGTAGATGGTGAGGGCTTCCATGAAGGCCAGGGAGAGCAGCAGGGTGCCGCGGATCTTGCCTTCAGCCTCGGGCTGGCGGGCAATGCCTTCCACAGCCTGACCGGCTGCGGTGCCTTGGCCGATACCAGGGCCAATGGCGGCGAGGCCCACGGCCAGAGCGGCGGCCAGTACGGAAGCGGCGGAGGTCAGATCACTCATTGGTGGAAAGGAGTTAGGGGAGCTCAGGGAAGAGCGCGGAAAGGGCTGGAGCGCGGCCGGGACACTCCCCACAGGGAGCGGGCCCGGTTCCACCCGGACCTGCGCGCGATGAGTTTGCCAGACCGGCGGACCGGGGCTGACTGGAGAGGTTCAGTGATGCTCTTCGTGTACCGCCTCACCGATGTAGTTGGCGGCGAGGGTCGCGAAGATGAGTGCCTGAATGGCAGAAGTAAACAAGCCGAGAAACATGGCCGGCAGCGGAACGATCACCGGCACCAAGAAGGCCAACACAGCGACGACGAGTTCGTCGGCAAGGATGTTTCCGAACAAACGGAAAGAAAGAGAGAGAGGCTTAGTAAAATCTTCGATAATTTTAAATGGGAGCATAATAGGCGTAGGCTCCACGTAATATTCAAAGTAACGAAGACCCTTGCGGCTCAGGCCTGCGTAGAAGTAAGCCAGAGATACCAGCAACGCCATAGCCACCGTGGTGTTGATGTCGGCGGTTGGAGCACCAAGCTCACCATTAGGCAGTTCAATCAACTTCCAGGGGATCAACGCACCACCCCAGTTGCATACAAAAATGAACAGGAACAGGGTGCCGATGAAAGGGAGCCAATCGCGATAGGCCTTCTCACCAATCTGCTCCCGCGCCAGATCCCTGATGTAGGTCCAGAGGAACTCGAGAAGGTTCTGCACTCCGCGAGGTTCACGCTCCATCTTGCGAGTACCCACCACCACCAAGGTGAGGAGGGCGCCGATCACCACCCAGGAGCTCAGGAAAACCTGGCCGTGCAAGTTGAGCTTGCCGAGGTGCCAGTAGAACTGCTGGCCAACTTCCAGTTCGGCGAATGGCAGGGCGAGAGGCAAGGGAACCATGGAAAGAACGGTGGTTCAGGGGGCGAGGAAGGCCTGGAGCAGCAAGGCCGGCTTATAGAGAAGAAAGCCGAGCAGGGCCGGCAACAACTCCAACGATGGGATGCGGGCTGCGGCCACAACCAGCAAAGCCGGTACAACGATCTGAAAACGGCCCAGAGAGCGGGAGTCTGGACCGATCCTGGCGACACTGCGGGCCAGCAGGCGGAGGTACAAAAGTCCGCAAGTGCCTCCTAAAAGGAGACTGCGTGCGGGACTGGCACCGAACAGGGGCCAGCTGATCAGCGACACCACAAGGGTGAGTAGCAGGGTTGCCAGGAGCAGGCGACGCTGCAGGCGGAGGAAGGGATCGACGGGTATCGGCTCGGCTGGAGACTGATCCGACGGAGTCAGCACCGCTTCTCCATCCGCAGATGGGGTACCGGTGGGGCCGGCATCCGCTGCGAGAGTGACCTGCAAATGCTGAAGGAGGTTTAAGCCCGGGCAACTTATCACGCTGCGTTAAGCAACCAGCTGCAGCACCTGCTGAACCTGCAGTCGCAGTGCCCGCCGGCAGCGTTCATCGACAGTGAAGGGCAGCGGCAACTCCGCCAGCGACACTCCGGGAGAGGCTTCCACCGCCTGCATCAGCTGCAGATCTTCCGGCTCAATCGCCAGAGGCAGCAGATCCGGCCCCAGCAGCTCGGTGGAAGGCCAGCCCCAGAGGCAGCGGTTGCGCTGGCCGCAAGCGGCCAGCAGCACGGCGTCATCCCACCAGTCTGCCCGCTGCAGG
>JBIKUY010000388.1:0-2584 GCA_044347355.1 Prochlorococcaceae cyanobacterium
CACTGTGCTTGAGCTGCGCGAGAGCAGCCCCGAACGGGAAGCCGAGGCCCTGCTGGCCGAACTGCGCGGCGATGAGCAGCTGGTGGCCCTCAGCGAGGAAGGCCAGACCCTGGGGTCGGCGCAACTAGCCGAGCGCCTGCGCGGCTCAGGCTCCGGCCGGCTGGCTTTTGTGATCGGCGGGCCCGATGGGATCACCCCCCGGCTCAAACAGCGCGCCGCCTGGACCCTCAGCCTCTCGCCGCTCACCTTTCCCCACGACCTGGCGCGGTTGCTGCTGGTGGAGCAGCTCTACCGGGCCCAGACGATCCTGCAGGGGGGGCCCTATCACCGCGGGTGAAGCAAGCGCAGGGAGGGCAAAGGCCGCTGCAGGGCCCCAGGGGCGATCCCCTCGCGGAGGGCCAGCACCAGACCGGCGGCCTCGCTGTAGCTGCGGGCCGACAGCACCTCCAATCCCAGAGCCGCCCCGTTCACCTGCAGCACACAGGGGTTGTGCACCGCGATCACGGGAACCCCACGCTCAGCGCAGGCCAGCACGGCCGCGCCACCCAGGGCATCTGCTGGCGCAACCACGGCGCCGATCTGGTCGGGTCGCAGCAGCTGGGGATCGCTCCAGTCGCCGGCGCCGGGGCGAGGCACCAGATCAGGGGCCCGGCTCAGACCCACCAGCACACAGGCCAGGAAGGTGTAACCCAGCTCCTCGCCGGCAGCGCGGGGGTCCAAGTCGGCGCTGAGGGGCAGGGGGCTGAGGGCGGGGGCATGGGCGCAGGGGAGACCCAGGTGCTGGGTCAGCAGGTGGCTGATCACCGCTTCTGCGCCGGCCAGGGCATCCACCCCGGATCCGCCCCGGTAGGCCGCCAAGGCCTCACTGGCAGGATCCTCAGGAAAGCGCGCCACCACGGCGATGGCTGTGGCACCGGCCTGGCGCAGGGCCTCACCGGCCCGCAGCAGGGCATCAGGACGCCCCAGCTGGCCCCAGCTGGCCCCACTGGGCCCTTGCTGCAGGCTCACATCCAGGGGACAGTCGGTGCTCAAGACAGGTCCGACCTCCAGGCCGAGGCTGGCCCGGCAGCCGTCGACCACCTGCAGGTGGCGCTGGTACAGCTCGGGCTCGATGCCGGCATCGAGCAGCACCCCCAGCCGCTGGCGCCGCACCGGCCGCAGGGCCAGGCCACCGGCGGCGAAGCGATCGAGCGCCGACCCCTCAACGTAGTGGATGCGCCGATCGCTCCAGTAGAGCGAGGCGCCATTCAACACGTTGGGGTGGGTGATCAGGCAGCCACTGGCTGCCGCCAGCAGGCGAGCTGCAGGCAAGCCATCGCCGGCGTACCCCCCCAACTCACAGCCAATACCGGTTGGGATCACCAGCAGCGCGGGCAGGGGTGATGCAGGCTGGTCGGCCACCGTCATGCAGTCTCCTCAGGCATCACTGCCGCCTCATCCACGCCCACCTCCACCACCGCCTCAATCCACAGCTGCTTCTCGGATGTGGCCGTGATCGCCCAGCGCAGGGGCCTGCCCTGCCTGGCCAGAGCGACTTCGATGGCCGAACGCAGGGGGCCCGAGGGGCGATCGAGCTGAAGTTGCACACACTGCAGGGAGAAGACCGTCACCGGCGACATCTCACTTCTGGTACTGGCCGAACTGCACTTCGTAGAGGGCATCTTCCATGCCGGCCTGGAGCTTGAGATCGCTGCGGGGGAAGGCCACACACAGCAACGCATAACCCTGCTGCTGCAGCTCAGCCTTTACGCCCATGGCATCGGGTTGGTGCACGCAGCCCTCGTTGATCAGCGCGGCACAGGTGGTACACACCCCGGAGCAACAAGAGCTGGGCAACGCCACCCCGGCGGCCTCGGCCGCCGCAAGCACGGTCTGGTCTTCGCTGCAAGCGAAGGTGTGGCTGACGCCGTTGATCTGGGCAACAACGGTGTAGCTGGCAGTCATGGAGGTTCAGGCCGGCAGCCACCCATCTTCCGTGATCGCCGTCCACTGGCTGGGATGGGGGGCGAGGTACTCCGGCGGGGTGTCGCCCGGAGCGACCGACGCGGCTGTCAGGGCGAAATCGACGGCGATCGAGCAGCGCAGCACGTCCTCGTCCTCGTTCGCCAGCACAGCATGATCCAGGCAGGCGGGGAAGAGCAGCAGGAGGCCAGCCCGGGGGGCCACATCCTGCCAGGGCTCGGTCCAGGGGGAGTCGGCGAGCGGCCCGCCATGGCCCACCGCCATGCCCGGCACCAACTCGTTCACCTGGCGGGGGGGCCAACAACGCAGCACACCGCAGCGGCCACTGCCGTCGCCACTGAGGTAATACACGGCGCTGAGATGGGCGTTGGGGTGGTGATGGCGACCCACCACCTGACCCGGCTCGCTGAGCACGGGCCAACAGCGCTGAATGTGCAGCGCCACCCGGTCCGGATGAAAGCCCAGCTGCGCCAGATAAGCCTGAGCATGGCTGGCGATCTCCGCCAGCAGGGGCGCGAACAGGGGATGGCGGTGCAGTTGCCAGACGCCATTGAGGTCGCCGGTCCAGGCGCAACCAGGATCCGGGTTGCTCTCGGCGGCACCGCGCAGCTCCAGCAGCAGC
>JBIKUY010000389.1:0-2580 GCA_044347355.1 Prochlorococcaceae cyanobacterium
TCCAGGCGCGGCCGCATCAAGTTCAGCACCGGCCGCCAAAGGCTCGAATGGGCTGTCTGGGGCCAGAGCAGGCTCGCTACCAGCAGCAGAGCGGTGGGATGGAGGCGGGGGAACGTCACGGCATGGGGGCGCACTGGTTAGTTTTGCGGTCACTGCTGCCGCAGCCATGGCTGAGCTGCAAGCCTCCTGGCTCCAGTCGCTGGCAGAGATTCAGGAGTCTGCCTGGGATCGGCTCCTCCCTGATGCGGCATCCCCGTTCTATCGGTGGCGCTGGCTGCGGCAACTGGAGGCCAGCGGCAGCATCGTGCCCCGCCAGGGCTGGCAAGCTGCCCACCTAACCCTATGGCGGGGCGCTGCGCTGATCGCCGTAGCTCCGCTTTACCTCAAGGGCCACAGCTATGGCGAATTTGTGTTTGACCAGAGCTTCGCCCAGCTCGCTAGCCAACTGGGGCTGCGCTACTACCCCAAGCTGGTGGGGATGAGCCCGGTCAGCCCGGTGCAGGGCTATCGCTTCCTGATCGCTCCTGAGGAAGACGGTGCCGAGATTACTGCTCTGCTGCTGGAACTGATCGATCAGTTCTGCCGGGATCACCACATCCTCAGCTGCAATTTCCTCTACGTGGATCCGGCTTGGCAGCCCCTGGCCGAGGCGGCCGGCTGCGCCGCTTGGGTGAACCAGCAGAGCCAGTGGAGCAACCCCGGGCTCATTGATTTCCATGGCTACCTGGCCAGCTTCAACGCCAACCAGCGCCGCAACATCAAGCGGGAGCGCAAGGCGGTGGCCGCCGCCGGCCTGGCGGTGCAGCCGCTGGTGGGTGAGGCGATCGCCCCGGAGCTGGTGGGGCGCATGCACGACTTCTACGAACAGCACTGCGCCCGCTGGGGGCCCTGGGGCAGCAAGTACCTCAGCGAGGAGTTCTTCTCGGCGCTGGCCGAGGATCCGGCGCTGCGCCGCCACCTGGTGCTGTTCAGCGCTCACCGCGGCGATCCCGCCGACCCAGTGGCCATGTCGCTGTGTGTGCGTGGCAGCGACCATCTCTGGGGCCGCTACTGGGGCAGCGACGTGGAGATCGACTGCCTGCACTTTGAAGTGTGCTACTACGCGCCCATCGAATGGGCGATCGCTAATGGCATCCGCCACTTTGACCCTGGAGCGGGCGGCAGCCATAAACGCCGCCGGGGCTTTGTGGCGCAACGGCGGGTGAGCCTGCACCGCTGGAGCGACCCGCGCTTTGGGGCGATCCTGCGCGATTGGCTGCCGGGTGCCAACGCCGAGATGGAGCGGGAAATTGAGGCGATCAACGCCGAGCTGCCGTTCACCGCTTCCTACGATCCACCCCATGGCCCAACCCTTTGACCCGACCCAGCGGCGTGAGCTCGACGACCAGCTCTCGCAGCGCTTCATCGCCCTTGATCCAGCGGGCTATTTCCTGATCAAGCTTGATCGCGAGGCTGGAGAGTTGATCGCTGAGCACTATGCCAACAGCATCGATGAACGGGGGCTGGCGACAGACCCTGACACCGGCGAGGTGATTAGTTGCCGCTCTGCTGGCCCGAGGGTGCCTCTGGCGATCTATAGGGGCCGGAGCGCCAAAGAACTGGGGATCGCGCTTAGCGAAGGGGAGGGCTCTCACCCGCTGAGTTGCCTCGATCATGCCCTCTACTTGGGGCGTGAGCTGCAGCGGGCTGAAGCGGCCCTGGAGTCCGGCGCCGAGTACGTGCAGGACTAGCCCAAGCCCAGGGGCCTAGCTAGCCACCATCTGGGGCGGGGCCACCATCAGGGAATGGGAGGGATCCTGTGGCAGGCCTGCGATCTGCTCCTGGATTTCCTGGCGCACGATCTGGCGGTACTCCAGGAAGTGCTCGCTGTGGGCCAGGATTGAGATGAACCCCTTGAAGCGGGCGGGATTGTGGCGGGCCATGCCGACCAGGGCTCGCCAGAACCGCCAGCGGGTGTCGCGCTTGAAGCCTTGGCGCCACACCACGATGGCCAGGGCGCGCAGATCCACCCAGGACATCCCTTTCCTGGGAGCTTGCTGGCTGCTCGACTGGCCAGTATTTTCAGCCGTTCCCATCGCGTTGGCGGCCTGCTCGCGCAGGATCTGCCGATAGCGCTGGGGCGGCAATTTGAGGAAATAACTGTAGACCCGGTCGATGTAGGCGTTGGGTTCGTACAGCGTGGAGAACGCCTCCATGTATTCGGTGGCGATGTCCTGGATCGGCCGGGTGGGCACGAAGTTGAGCAGGTTGGTCTGGTTCACCCCCTTGGCAGCCGCACTGTCCTGGATCAGGCGTCCTTCCTGCTCCAGCCGCGTCCACATGGCGGTGTTGGGCAGGGCCTGCAGCATGCCCATCATCGCGTGGGGAATGCCCGTGCGGGTCACGAACTCTACGATGCGGTTGCCGGCACCGCGCTTCTCACCGTCGAAGCCGATGATGAAGCCGGCCATCACCCGCAGGCCGCTGGCTGTGATCTTCTCCACCGACTCCTCCAGGGAGCTGCGGGTGTTCTGAAGCTTGCGGGCCGTTTCCAGGCTGGCTGCGTCAGGCGTTTCAATGCCAAGGAACACACTTTCGAAG
>JBIKUY010000399.1:0-2576 GCA_044347355.1 Prochlorococcaceae cyanobacterium
GTGGGGTGCTCGGGTGGTCGTTTCGACGGTGATCTGCGAACGAGTTCGCCGTTGGCTGCGCGTCTCCCCTCTCCCGCGCGACCCGCTGTGCCCAACACAAGCGACCTCGTCGCGGGGGAGGGGCCGGGGGTGGGGGAACATCGAGTTGTTGTTCTCTCGATGGGATTCGAGCGTCTTCGCCATTGGCAACGCGACCCCTCATCCGCCCTTTGGGCACCTTCCCCCGGAGGGGGAAGGCCCCGTTGGTTGTCGATTCGTTGGATGTGGGCGGGTTGGGTGCCTGTGGGTGTCGGTTGCGCGTCCGGAGGGGGACCGGCACATTTTCCCGCGGTCTTGGGCGGAGGTGGGTTGGAATCTTTTCGAGTGGGATTGGGGTGGGGGGCGGGAAAATGAGCCAGTCCCCGGGGCTATGGCGGATGGGTGCGGAGTGGGTTCCTGTGGGGGCGCGGGGTGCTCGGGTGGTCGTTTCGACGGTGATCTGCGAACGACTTCGCCGTTGGCCGCGCGTCCCCCCTCTCCCGCGCGACCCGCTGTGCCCAACACAATCGACCTCGTCGCGGGGGAGGGGCCGGGGGTGGGGGAACATCGAGTTGTCGTTCCCGCGATGGGATGCGAGGGTCTTCGCCATTGGCAACGCGACCCCTCATCCGCCCTTTGGGCACCTTCCCCCGGAGGGGGAAGGATCCGTTGAGGGTCGATTCGGTGAAGGGCGTCTCGTTTCGATCGGCTTTCGGGCTTGCCTGGAAGAATCGACTCTCATCGGCACGCGGCCTGTAGGGCCGCTTCTCCAAGCCCAGGGCGAAGCCCTGGGTGGGTGTCCCTAAAGCGACGCGGCCCTGTAGGGGCCGTTCACTGATCCCGTCGCGAGCAATGCTGTCGGGTCTTGCCATGAGAACGTCGGTGTTCCCCGAGCGACGTCCGGCTGAGGCGAGCGCCAGGCGAACGTGTGGCGTGAGCCGCACGGTGTAAGCGTGGCCAGCCCACCCGCGGGGCGAACTCAATGCGGGGCGATGTGTACGGCAAAGCAAAATCGCCGTAACACGGGTCACGCGCGTGGTGGTTGGGAGTCGTTCGCTCTCGGCACGGTTTCACCAGCCAGCTGACGCTGGGCCGTTCGCCGGGCGTTGCTCCGTGGCCGGTCGCCCCGGACTCAGTTGGGCCGTTCACCGATCTTGTCGCCTGCGATGCCGTCGGGTCTTGCCAGGCGAGCGTCGTTGCACGCGAGCGACGTCCGGCGGAGGCGATCGGCAGGCGAACGTGTGGCGTGAGCCGCACGGTGGAAGCGTGGCCAGCACAGCGACGGGGCGAACTCGATGCGGGTCGATGATCACGGCGAAGCAAAATCGCCGTACCACGAGTCACGCGCGTGGTGGTTGGGAGTCGTTCGCGCTCGGCACGGTTTCACCAGCCAGCTAACGCTGGGCCGTTCGCCGGGGTTTGGTCCGTGGCCGGTGGCCCCGCACTCAGTTGGGCCGTTCACCGATCGCGTTGCCAGCGACGCCGTCGGTAGCGTTTTCTTCACGATTAGCATGCGAACGCTCTCCTCGCCTGACCACGGTGAACGGCCCCTTCAGGGCCGGGGCATCACTTGGGGGCGAGACCCAGGCCTTCGGCCTGGGCTGATAGAACGAGCCCTACAGGCTCGCTTCGGGGAGGCTCGATCATGACGCGGGCGGCTCGTGTGGTTTGGACGAGCCGAGCACCGCCGTTTTCGCTGAGGGCTTGGGGTTGGGGCGGGAAAATGAGCCAGTCCCCGGGGCTATTGCGGATGGGGGCGGAGTGGGTTCCTGTGGGGGCGTGGGGTGGTCGGGTGGTCGTTTCGACGATGGCAGGCAAACGTCTTCGCCGTTGGCCGCGCGTCTCCCCTCTCCCGCGCGACCCACTTCGCCCAACACAAACGACATCGTCGCGGGGGAGGGGCCGGGGGTGGGGGAACATCGAGTTGTTGTCCCGGCGATGGGATGCGAGGGTCTGCGCCATTGACAACGCGACCCCTCATCCGCCCTTCGGGCACCTTGTATCTTTCAAAAGGGGTCCAAGACAGCTTCCCCCCCGAGGAGCAGGCTTTGTTGGGGGGGGGGGCGAATTGGTGAGGGGACGTCGCGTCTGGACCGGTTGTGGGCCTTGGCCCCGGTGTTGGCCTGCAGAGTCGGGTTTGGACAGCGAAGCCAGACGGCGAACTGCGGTTGTCGATCATCCGTAAAAGACCAAGCCGCTTGCCAGGCCGCTTGCCGGGCTGGTGGCCGAAAAGTACTCCCAAGAGCGGGGCAAACGAGACCCGCTTCGATCCAGGGCCAGCGCGCGAAGATGCGTAGTCTGGGTAATATGTAGCGACTGGCGCGCCAACACATTTTGTGTTAGAGATTAACTCCTCGGTTTGCTCCGGGCCGGCATCAGGGCCGGCCCAACTCATTGACTGCATGGAGGCCGCAAAATGGCAGAGCCGGGCTCGAAGTTGCCCTCGTTGGTCTCCCATTTCGAGTCTCTCACCGACCCGCGTGCCCTGAAAGCTCGGAAGCATTTGCTGACCGATGTCATGGCCATCGCCGTCTGTGCGATCCTGTGTGGTGCAGATG
>JBIKUY010000115.1:0-6124 GCA_044347355.1 Prochlorococcaceae cyanobacterium
TGACCTGCTGGTGGCCGGCCAGCCGGCCCGCGCCCCGCAGGATCGTGGCGCCGGCGCGCTCCAGGGTCTTGGTGAGATTGGTGCGGATCGTGGCCACCAGCTGGTTGGCATGGTCGGCGATCTTCTGGCGCTCGAAGCGCACCGGGGCGGCATGGATGCCGAAGCCGGCCAGGTGCTCGGCATCGGCCAGCTCCCGCACCCGTCCGCTGGCCGCCAGCAGCGCCTTGGAGGGCACGCAGCCGCGGTTCACACAGGTGCCGCCCATGTCGCGGGATTCCACGATCGCCACCTTGAGCCCGTGCTCAGCGGCGTGTTTGGCCGCATCGAAGCCGCCGTAGCCGGCGCCGATCACGATCACATCGAAATCAAAACCGGAGGAGGAGGCTTCGCTCACCGGGGGATTGTTCAGCTGGCCGGCATTCTCTCCTGTCGCTCAGGGATTGCCACCAGGTGCGGCCTGCAGCTGGCGTTGCCGCTCCAGTAACAAGGGAGCCGCCGCCACCGCCACATTGAGCGATTCCACCGCTTGGCTGTGGGGCACCGTGACCCGCTGGTCGGCCAGGGCCTGAAGTTCCGGGGCCAGACCAGCCCCTTCGCTGCCAAGCAACAGTGCCGTAGGGACGGTCCAATTGCGGTGCCAATAAGGCTGCCCGCCCTGATCCGGCGGCACAGATGCAAGCAGCTGCACCCTGTGCCGTTGCCGTAGCTGAGCCAGGCGCTCACCAAGCTCAGCGCGGCCACCTCGCCAGAGGGGCAGGGCCAGGGCTGCCCCGGCAGAAGCGCGCAACACCTTGGGCTGAAACGGATCTGCCCCATCGGCCAGCCACAGGGCTTGAACCCCGGCTGCCAGGGCCGTACGCATCAGCGTGCCCAGGTTGCCCGGGTCCTGAATGGTGTCCAGCACCAGCCAGAAGCCCGGTGTCTCTGATCCATCCGGCATCGCTCGCTCCGGCAATGGCGAGACCGTCGGGCGCGCGAGGGTGGCCACCACGCCATCAGGGTGCTGGGTGGTGGCCACTGCCTGCAGCACGTCCTCCGTCACCCGCTGCAGCTGGCAGCTCGGTGGCAGCACCTCCAACAGGGATGGATGGGCCTGAAGCCAGGCCTCGGTGACCAGCAGTTGCTGGGGCTCCAGCCGGAGACGGATTACTTCCTGAAGCAGATGGGTGCCCTCAAGGAGCAACAGCCCCTGCTCACGACGGCCCCGGCTGTCGTGCAACTGGCGCAACTGCCGCACCAGAGGGTTACGGCGGCTGCTGATCAGAGCTGCCGAATCAAAAATGGTCGTGACGCCGCACCTTTGTGGTTTCGTCGAGCACCAGTTGCTTTGCATCGAGATCGATGCCCCGAACGGCCGCCACTTCGCCCTTTAAGCCCTCAGCTCGGAGGTTTTCGATCAGTTTGCTGATGACTGCATCCTCCACAGTGGTCTGGTCAAGACCATCGGGGGTGAGACTCTCAAGAAACTTGCCGATCTTGGAAGCAACCAGCTCGGATGCGTTTGAGATCTTTAGTAGAATCATGAATTGTTTAAGTGCGGATGGGGAGACTTGAACTCCCACGACATTGCTGCCACTAGTACCTGAAACTAGCGCGTCTACCAATTCCGCCACATCCGCGTGGCTGTCACCGCAGCGACCACCGAACCTTACGACACGGTGGGGCGCCCCAGCAGCGCCGCCACCCCAGGACAGCCGTGTCAGCCAGTTCTGACAGCGGCCTTCTGGACGATTGAATGTTTTGTTGTCATCATCTGTGAGCATTTCCGAGGGACAGCCCTACGTGACTCTTTCAGCTGTCCCCTCTTCCCCTGCCGCCGCCACCCTCGCCGGCGCGGCCCTCAACCCGGAAGCGGCGTCAGCGTTTCATCCAGCCCCCCACATGGGCCACGAGCCGGCGCGCCCCCACCTGCTCGTGAGCGGTGGCCGCAAGCTCAGCGGAGAGTTGCGCGTCAGCGGAGCCAAGAATTCCGCCCTGGTGCTGATGGCGGCTTGCTTGCTTACCAGGGACCAGATCCGGCTTCGCAACGTACCCCCGCTCACCGACATCGTGGGCATGGGCGACATGCTGGTGAGTCTTGGCGGCAAGGTTCGCCGCTCCAGCGACACCCTCGAACTCGACGGGGCTGACATCAATTGCTCCACGGCCCCTTACGAGCTGGTGAACAGCCTTCGGGCCAGTTTCTTCTGCATTGGCCCCCTGCTGGCCCGAATGGGCATGGCCAAGGTGCCCCTGCCCGGTGGCTGCCAGATTGGCACCCGCCCTGTGGTTGAGCATGTCAAAGGCCTGAAGGCGATGGGCGCACAGGTCACGATCGAGCATGGCGTCGTCACAGCTGTGGTGCCTGGTGTCAGCCGTCGCCTTACGGGTGCCCACATCCACCTCGACTGCCCCAGTGTGGGCGCCACCGAGACCCTCATGATGGCGGCCGCCCTGGCCGACGGCGAGACAGTGATCGAGAACGCGGCCCAGGAACCCGAAGTGGTGGATCTGGCCGACCTGCTGCTGGCCATGGGTGCCCGAATCCGGGGCGCCGGCACACCGACCATCACCATTGCTGGCGTGAAACGCCTGCACGGTGCCGACTACAGCGTGATCCCCGATCGGATCGAAGCTGGCACCTTCCTGCTAGCAGCAGCCATTACCCGTTCCGCTCTGCGGGTGGCTCCGGTGATTCCCGAGCACCTCAGCGCCGTGCTCACCAAGCTGGGAGAGGCCGGTTGCCGCATTCAGCGCGATGGTGATGGACTCACCCTAGAAGCGGGACAGATTCGGGCTGTGGATCTGCGCACCCAGCCGTTTCCCGGCTTCCCCACCGACCTCCAGGCCCCATTCATGAGTCTGCTGGCCACCGCAGAGGGCACCAGCATGGTGTGCGAGAAGATTTTTGAAAACCGTCTGCAGCACGTCGCGGAGCTGCAGCGCATGGGCGCCTCGATTCGCACCGAGGGCAACACGGCCTTCGTGGATGGTGTGGCCCGCCTCAGCGCAGCCCCCGTGAAGGGCACCGACCTGCGCGCTTCGGCCGCGATGGTGCTAGCCGGCCTGGTCGCGGAAGGCGTGAGCGAGGTGTACGGACTGGAGTACCTGGACCGTGGCTATGCCGGCATCGAGCACAAGCTCAATGGCGTGGGAGCTTGCATCCAGCGGATCGATCTCGCCAGCCCCATCCCTGGCCATCGCACCAGCCAGGACATCGCCGCTTAAGCTCCTTCAATCGGGAGCGTGCCGGAATTGGTAGACGGACTCGACTCAAAATCGAGCGCCTTCGGGCATGTGGGTTCGAGTCCCACCGCTCCCATCCCGCCAGCACCGGATCCGGCCAACCCGGTGATGGACACGTACGCCCGCTTCCCTGTGGAGCTGGTGAAAGGTCGCGGTGTTTGGGTGTGGGATCGAGAGGGACGGCGCTACCTCGACTGCGTCGCTGGAATTGCCGTGTGCACCCTGGGCCACAGCGACCCTCGCCTGCGCAAGGCCCTGAACCGTCAGCTGGGCCGGCTGCAGCACGTGTCCAATCTCTACCGGATCCCCGAACAGCAGGACCTGGCGGAAGCGATCACAGCCGGCAGCTGTTTCGATCGTGTGTTCTTCTGCAACTCTGGAGCCGAGGCCAACGAGGCCGCCATCAAGTTGGCCCGTAAGCACGGCCAGCTGGTGCGTGGCATCAGCGATCAGCAGGGTCCGCTGATCCTCACGGCCGAGGCCAGCTTCCATGGCCGCACCCTGGCTGCGGTGACAGCCACCGGGCAGCCCAAGTACCACCAGGGCTTCGAGCCGATGGTGCAGGGCTTCCGCTACTTCCCTTACAACGACACCGCCGGGTTTGAGACCCTGCTGGCCGCATGTGAGGCCAACGGCCCCCGGGTGGCCGCCGTACTGCTCGAGCCCCTTCAGGGGGAGGGGGGGGTGCACCCTGGCGAGCTGGCCTTCTTCAGCCGGGTGCGCCAGTTCTGCGATGAGCGCGGCATCCTGTTGATCTTCGACGAAGTGCAGATCGGCGTGGGCCGCAGCGGCGAGCTGTGGGGCTACCAGAAGTTGGGCGTGGAACCGGACGCCTTCACCCTCGCCAAGGGGCTGGGCGGCGGCATCCCGATCGGTGCCCTGGCCGTGAAGCGCCACTGCGACCACTTCCGCCCCGGCGACCACGCCAGCACCTTCGGCGGCAATCCCTTCGCCTGCCGGGCCGGCCTCACCGTGCTGGCTGAGCTCGAGCGCCGCGACCTGCTGACGCGGGTGCGGCGGGTGGGAGCGGTGTTGAACCAGGAACTGGACGCCTTGGCGGGTCGCCACCCCCAGCTGCTGGAGGGCAGTCGTGGCTGGGGGCTGCTGCAAGGTCTGGTGCTGCGGCCCGAGGCCCCCACCGCTCCCGCCGTGGTGAAGGCAGCCCTAGCCCAAGGCCTACTGGTGGTGCCTGCGGGCACCAACGTGGTGCGCTTTGTGCCGCCACTCACGATTAAATCGCGCCAGATCCGCCAGGCCGTGGAGCGGCTGGAGCGAGCCCTCGTGAGCCTGACCTGATCGATCCAGCGTCCGTGCCGGATTCCTTCGCCGACCTGATCGAGCCCTTCAACCGCCGCGGTGTGGATCTGGGGCTGGGTCGTCTGCATGCCGCCCTGGCGGAGCTTGGCCATCCCGAGCAGCGTTTTGCCGCGGTTCAGGTGGCCGGCACGAACGGCAAGGGCTCGATCTGCACCCTGGTGCACAGCAGCCTGCTGGCAGCGGGCATCCCGGCCGGGCTGTACACCTCGCCCCATCTGGTGAGCTGGACCGAGCGCATCCGCCTGGGTGCGGAGACGATCGAACCAGCGGCCCTGCGTCGCCATCTGCAGGCCGCCCGCCCCGTGGCCGAGCGCCACGCGCTCACCCCGTTCGAACTGGTGACGGCCGCCGCCTTTCTGGCCTTTGCCGAGGCCAGGCTGCCCCTGGTGGTGCTGGAAGTGGGGCTGGGCGGCCGGCTCGACGCCACCACCTGCCATCCCGACCGGGGGGTGATCGGCTTCGCCACGGTGGGCCTCGACCACCGTGAGTTTCTTGGGCCCGACCTCGCCAGCATCGCGGTCGAAAAGGCTGGGGTGCTGCAACCAGGTGCCGTGGCGATCAGCGCCCCCCAGGAGCCAGCGGTGGCCGCGGTGCTAGAGCGCCGGGCCGAGGCCATGGGCGCACAGCTGCGCTGGCGCCCAGCCCTGGCGCAGGCGGCCGATGGCCGCCTGGAGCTCCACGGCCAGTTCAGCATCTGCGGCCTGGCGGGCAGCGTGCAGGCGGCCAATGGGGCGGTGGCGCTGGGCATGCTCGAGGCTCTGGCCGAACGGGGCTGGCCGGTGAGCGCCACCGCCATCTGCCAGGGCTTTGCCGAGGCCCGCTGGCCTGGCCGTCTGCAGCAGCTGCATTGGAGGGGGGTGCCGCTGCTGGTGGACGGGGCCCACAACCCGCCGGCCGCCGCGGCCCTGCGGGCCGAGCTGGATCAGCATCCCGCCCGCCACGGCCTGGGAACCGGACCCCGCCACTGGCTGCTGGGCATGCTGGCCAACAAGCAGGGGCCGGAGCTCGTGGCCCAGCTACTGGCGGCGGAAGACCGGGCCTGGATCGTGCCGGTGCCAGGCCATGGGAGCTGGAGCTGCCACGACCTGGCCGCCGCGCTGCCCCAGGTGGCTCACCAGCTCCAGCCGGCGGCGGATCTGGAACAGGCCGTGGAACTGGCGCAGCGGAGCGCTGCCGGCGAGCGTCTGATTCTGGCCGGCTCGCTCTACCTGATCGGCACTCTGCTGGCCGCTGCCCCCCACTGACGGAATCCTTCAGCCTCGCCAGAGTGGAAGGTGTTCCTGCGGCAGTTGCCGTTGTGCGGCCGCAGCTTCCCTTCCCTGCCATTGCCATTGCCATGACCGTTGATCTCAGCAAACTGGAACTCAGCAAAGACGAGCGCAGCAAACTGATGGGCGCGCCCCTGGCTGCAGCCCTAGCCGTGATGACCGTGGATCTGGGGGTGTTCTCCAGCGCCCAGGAGGCCCTGGCCCTTGGCCGGGAGCTGGCCGGCGCAGCCCAGCGCTACGGCGACAACCCCCTGATCGCCGGGCTGTTCAGCCAGGAAGCCCTCAAGGAGGGCATCCGCCCGGAGAAGCTGCAG
>JBIKUY010000222.1:0-4181 GCA_044347355.1 Prochlorococcaceae cyanobacterium
CGCGTTCTCGACCGTGCCCTTGAGGAGGTGGATGCCGCCCTGGAGTTGGCGCGTCAGAAAGCCGACGAGCCCACCGTGCAGCAGTACTGCCAGCTGATCGTGGATGGCTGCGTGGCCGTGGCGGAAGCGGCTGGCAAGGGCCTGTTCGGCTCCGGAGAGAAAGTGTCGTCCGAAGAGCGGGCTGCCCTCGATCGCATCCGCACCCACCTCGGGGTGACCGTCGCGGCAGAGTGAAGCGGTCCTGCCCGGCGCCGCCGTTCATGCCCCCAGTTCCCCCGTCCCGGCCGCAGCGGTGGCTCTCCCAGCAGCTGCGGCCCCTACTGCTGGGGCTGGTATTCAGCCTGCTGGCGCTGCTGCTGCCAGCAGGCACGGCATGGGCGGAGTTCTCGGGGGTGGACTACACCCTCACCAACCAGAACGAGGCGGATTTCTCTGGCCAAGACCTGGCCAACACCTCCTTCGCCGGCGCCTCGGGCAGGCATGCCAACTTCCAGGGCGCCAATCTGCACGGCGCGATCCTCACCCAGGCCGCCTTTCCTGAGGCCAACTTCAGCGGCGCCGACCTCAGCGGCGTGTTGATGGACAAGGTGGATTTCAGCGGGGCCGACTTCACCGATGCCCTGCTCAGCGGCGTCATCGCGTCGGGCAGCAGCTTCAGCGGCGCCACGGTGACCAACGCCGACTTCAGCGACGCCCTGATCGACCGGGCCGACCAGCGTGCCCTCTGCCGAGAGGCCGAGGGCACGAACCCGGTCACGGGGGTGGACACGCGCCTGAGTTTGGGCTGCTGAACGGGGCTGCTGAGCTGCTCCCTGGGTTTGTCAACGCTCCAGCCAGCCCCGCAGCTTGCCCGGGTTGAGTAGGCCAGCAGGGTCGTAGGCGGCCTTGGCCGCCACCTGGTCGGCATCGATCACCCCCAGGCCCCCTTCCTCCACCGTGATCACATGGGGATTGAAGATCACCGCCCCGGCCTGGCGCAGCTGGGCCATCAGCTGCTGCAGGGGTGCTTCCCCCTGCCAGCGAAGCAGGGGAATGGCCGCAAAGCGCACGGCCCCCTGCTGGCGCACCGCCTCCAGGTGCCAGTACAGGGCATCGCCCCACTGGCGGCTGAGCTGCTCCAGCAGGGGCAGCTCAGGCTGGGGCAGCAGCACTTGCAGGTAGGTCCAGCCCGGCACCTGGGCTCGCCAGTGCAGGGTGGTGTGGTTCCAGCTGAGCTCGCGCAGGGGCAGGCCCCGGCTCTGCCCCTGGGGGGCCTGCCACACCACCGCCCCGCCGCGGGCCACCAGCCAGGCCGGCAACATCTCCAGGGCATCGGGGGCGGCCAGCAGCAGCAGGCGATGCTCCCCGCGCGCGGCCTCCGGACAGCCCTGGGGCCAGGGAGAGCGGCCCGCGATCGGGGCCTCCAGCAGGGTGAGTCCATTCAGCAACAGGGCCGAGGCCCCCAGGGCCTGCGCCGTCTCCATCGCCGCGGCCCAGCTGGAGAAGCTCACCACCAGCTGCTGCCAGGCCACGGCCGGGCAGGTGGGCAGGCGCAGGGCGGTGATGATGCCGTTGCAGCCGTAGGCATGGTTGAGCGGCTCACTGGCGGCCGCATCCAGCCGCAGCAGCCGCGGCTCGGGTTCCACCGTGACCACCTCCAGCCCCAGCAGATTGCCGGGATCCCGCAGGAATCCCCAGCGCAGGGAGCCGATGCCCCCAGATCCACCAGCGATGAAGCCGCCGATGCTGGCGCTGCGATAGGTGCTGGGCACCAGCCGCAGCGCCCGGCCGTGGGGGGCCAGCTGGTGATCCAGGGCCGCCATCACGGCGCCGGCCTCCACCTCGATCACACCGCTGTCAGCCTCCAGATCGCGCAGCCGATCCAGGCCGCTCAGCTCCAGCACCACCCCGCCGGCCAGGGGCACGCACTGGCCGTAGTTGCCGGTGCCGGCCCCCCGCAAGGTGAGCGGCACGCCGGCACGGGCACAGGCGCCGGCCACCAGCTGCACCTGGGCCACCGTGCTGGCGCGCACCGCCAGCTGGGCCCGCTGGCCGCTGAAGCGGGGCACCAACAGCGGTGAGTAGTCGTGAAAGTCGCGCGACAGCCGCTCCAGTTCGGAGGCCTCGGCCTCAGTGATCAGCCCCAGCTGCTGATCTTGCCGGTGCAGATCAGCGGCCAGAGCATCGATCGTGGCCTGGCTGGGGCGCGGTGGCAGAGACAACACAGTGCTAGCGGCAGCTCAGGCCATGCTGTCGTGCAACAGGGGGGAAGGGAGCTGCTGCTGCGGTGGTGGCAGCCAACGGCCGCCACGCAGCACGCGCCGCTGGGGCGTGCGGGCCAGCAGCTCAGTCCAGCTCTCGGCGGCCAGCAACACCAGATCCGCTGGTGCCCCCTCCCGCACCACACCGTCCCAGTCCAGACCGAGCAGCCGGGCCGGCACCGTGGTGAAGGGAGCCAGCCCCTGGCGCTCGGCCGGCCAGAGGTGGCTGGTGAGCGGGGAAAGCCGCAACAGCTCAATCGGATCGAAATCTCCGCCGGGGTACCAGGGATCCTGCACGTTGTCGCCGCCGAGGGCCACGGTCACCCCCGCCCGCTGCAGGCTGCGGATCGGCGCCTGCACCCGCAGCAGCGGCGTGCGCTCGGGCCGCCGGCCCAGGAGCCAGAGATTGGTGAGCGGCAGGGCCACCACCGCCACCTGGGCATCGGCCAGTTGCTCGGCCAGCCGCTCCAGCCGCCGCTCACCCAGCAGGGCCAGGCTGGCCGCATGGCTGCAGGTGAGTGGCACGGCGCTGCGCAGCTGCCGCTGCACCGCAAGCACCAGCTGCACGCCGCGGCCGGGCTGGCTGTCGGCCTCCTCGTCCACATGCAGATCCACCGCCGTGCCCAGCTTCTCGGCGAGCGTCATCAGGGCAGCCAGCGATTCACGATCTTGGCGGCCGTGGCCATAGGGCGGCCCAACGACGCACCCCAGCAGCCCACCCCGGTCCACCACCCAGCGCGCCAGCTCCTGGCCCTCACGGGTGGCCCAGTGGGCCAGCGGCACCAGCGCCACCAGCTGCAGATCCACCCGGCCGGCCCAGCGCTGGCGCAGATCCAGCAGGGCCTCCCAGCTGGGGCGGGCCACGGAGCCGCCGCTGTCGATGTGGCTGCGCACAGCGCGCAGGCCATAGCGCCAGGCCCGCTCCAGGGCCTGCTCAGCCCGCTCAAGCACCAGCTGTTGGCTGCGCCCTTCGGCCTCCCTGTGGTTCTGGGCAAGGGCGCCAGCCATTGTGCCGCCGGGGTTTGGGAAAGCCTCGGCGGTGAAGCACTTGTCGAGGTGGGCGTGGGGCTCCACCAGGGGCGTGAGGGCCAGGGGCAAGGGGCCTGCCCCGCCCCCGGCGGCCAGGGGCCGCAGCCTGGAGATCAGGCCCTGGCGGTGCTCCAGCTCCAGGGGCACCAACCCATCCTGGTCACCCAGTGCCACGCCCGCCAGACAGGGGTCGAGCAGGCAACGGGGCAAGCGCAGGCGCAGGCGCCCAGCCGGCGGTGACTCGGGGAGCGAAGACCCAGGAGCAGGCGAAACAGTCATCGCCCCAGGATGGGTTCAGGAGCGCTCCTCGTCGAGGCCGGCCTGCACGATCACCAGCTGGCCGGCGGCGGCCACCACTGTGGCGGAAAAGCGGGGGAGGCTCCAACCCAGCAGGGCCGTACCACCAAGCTCGGTGCGATAGATGCTCAGCAGGCCCAGGTTGGTGCGGCGGGTGTGACGGCCCACATAGACGCCGATCGCCCCGCGCTGGGCCTGGATCAGGCGGGGGCAGTCCCGCAGGGCCAGGCGTACCAAGGTGGGCAGCACCTCGCCCCGACAGACCTCGGCCTCGATCACATCCACCAACTGCTCGGCCGCAAAGCTGTCGAAGTCGCTGGGCCCGGGATTGCTGAGCGCCAGAACACCACCGAGCAGCGATGCCCCAAGCACCCCGCACCACCAGCCAGATCGGAGAGCAGCGGGCAAACGGCAGCCGGGGCGAGATGAATTGGTACATTGGCACCGAACCACGGCGGGCGTCGCCAAGTGGTTAAGGCAGCGGCTTGTGGCGCCGCCATTCGGGGGTTCGAGTCCCCTCGCTCGCCCTTTCAGTTCCATGGAGCGGTTCCCCCGATGACCTGGTCGTCGGGGGAGTTTTTTTTATCAGGCCATCCCTGTCAACAGCCCACCCTC
>JBIKUY010000390.1:0-2570 GCA_044347355.1 Prochlorococcaceae cyanobacterium
AAGATGATCAGGCTGAACTGGGTTTCGGAGCGGAACACCTTGGCGATGCCCGCGCGATTGCCTGTGCTGCCGCTGCCCACGCAGCCGTAGTTGAAGGAATACAGGTCGGCCTGGATCATCGAATAGGGCGTATCGGCGTTCGGTGTCGGCACGGCCGTGTCCTTCGGTGTGAAGGGTTTGGCGTCGTTCCAGATCTGGTTGAAGCCCCCCTTGAACTTGCGGTGAGGCCCGGTTCACGTTGAACTCGTACATCGCCTTGTAGGCGGCGATCATCGGAAAACCGTAGATGTTGGCCTGCTCCGCGATCCGCTACTTAGCTTCGATGCTGGGTTCCGGGTTGCCAGCCCCAACATTCCGCTGAGCTGCCTGGCTAGCGCCGTCGCCGCGGTTGCCAACCGGCACCCCGAACAGACCAGCTCGCATCGTGTTGTTCACCCTGCGAACGCATGCAGGCGTGATTGACCCTGGCCCCTTCCGAATGGACATGCGGGAACATTGATGAAAATCCTGTGTGGTGAATCCTTATCGTTTCGCTAAATTGCAGTTGGTGAGAGTTGGATGGGCACGAAGATCGCTCCGGGCAGAATCCTGGGTTCACCGATTCCCTGACTTCTTCTGCCACAGGGCTCTGTGCAGGCGGGCCATGCCAGGACACTCCCATCAGAGCTGGGTGCAGCGGACAGGGAGATCTTTCCACCCCGAATGCCTCGCGCAGACTGAACCCCCCACGTCTGCCATCACGTCTGGCATCACGTTTGCGGATGATCGCAATCGCGTCCGTACAGTTTGTTGGTTCCGATGCTGTGAGCTTGGGCTTCTCCCTGGCCATGCGCCGGTTCAGAGCCCGAGAGCGTTCCTTCGCTCCTCCATCGCAGCCAACAGCATCGCCCTGATCTCTGCCGATTGAGCCATGGCTGTGTTCAGCACCTTGATGTGCCTGAGATTCTTGCCCGTGCCCTGAAGGATGGAATCAGGGGATTCAAGACTGGCCCCATGGTAAAACCCGAGATTCACGTATGTTTTCAGTGGCATGATATATGCATATGCTTCGGACATTTTCTTCTCGCCATAGCCATAGGCAGCCGACGGCTCCCCGGGCCTCGGTACCTCAATGCAGCCAGGGTGCAGGTTCTCGATCAACGTTCGAAGTGCCCAACAGATCTTGCGCACGTCAACTGTCGATTCCTTCACGACGTCATCAAATGTGCCCAGTCTTCTGATGGTGTTCATGCAGGATGCTTCTTCGATGGTGGTTGCTCGCCTTGCTTGAGCCCAGACGTGCTGGCAACCCATGGCTTCCTGATCGGCGAATGATTCATTTCTCGATTGGGTTGGAGGCGCAGCTGCTGCCCTCGCTCAGTAGTTGGTGCTCACTCTTACGATGAACGTGCGCTGCGCAGGATCAAGCGTGGCGAGCATGAAGTCGTTCACATCCGTGTGAAGTGTGTTGCGAACGGTCTTGGGCGCACGCAGGATGTCGTTGCCCGCCGTGCTGATCTGGTACCAACCAGAGGCCGGCTGGGCAGGCATTGCTTGACGGAACTGCTGCATCAGCTGGCCAGCGGTGGGGTTGTAGACAGACCCTTCCGGAGGGAGGGGCTCTCCCGTGTTTTGGGCGAGCCTGATTCTGGCCTCTCGGGCCGAGCGGATGTTCGCCAGGTGTTCCAGGGTGGTTTCGGGAATCGGGAGAGGCTGCCAATTGCCGGAGACGGCAATCTGGTTGGCCATCACCTTGACGTCGCCTTCGCTCAGCTTGAAGACGATGGTGATCTTCAGCCCTTCGCGCCCGAACCAGCCAGCCTCAGCAGGTGTGACCTGACTCTGAACCGTTCTGGCCGTTGCTGGAATGCCGTAGTGGAACCGAATCCGTTGTTCGTCGGTTCCCTGCGCTGCGCATCCCGCGAGCACGAAAGTGCAGAGCAGCACTGGAAGCAGCAACGACCTCATTCAGCCCTACCTGCTCAGTTTCACGATAGAGCTCAGCAGAGGGAGAGGCTAAAGTTGCCCACCGTCCGGCACCAGCCTTACGGGCCGATGCCGATGCTCAGGCCAAGAAAGTGGTCTGGATTGAACCAGGCCACGTACACCGACACGTAGGTCGCCAGCGCCAGCCATAACACCCGGAGCAGGATGAAACCGGCAGAGAGGCGGTCGATCCTGGATGCGCAAGCCAGGCTCACCAGCCCGGCAACAAAACCCGCCACGGTGTCTGCTGCTGCGAGCACCGGGCTGTGGAGCAGGAAGTACACGGTGGTGAAGATGGAAAACAGCACCCACCCCACACCCTCCGACCACAGAAATGCCGTTCTCCAGCTGGATTCCAAGGGGGCGTTTGCGATCCGATGGAGGGCGACCAGGGAGGTCACGTTCAACACCAGCCAGACGGGCGCAAAGACCCAGTCCGGGGGAGCGATCATGGGCTGGCGGAAGGCGTTGTAGAAGGCGAAATCGCCACCGAAACCAGCCGGCAGTGCGCTGGTCGCGTTCGCCAGCGCCAGGATGAGCAGGGCATGCCACCACCGGAACTGGCGTTGTTTGTTTATGGCCAACCCACGTGCCACGGCCTACTC
>JBIKUY010000392.1:0-2563 GCA_044347355.1 Prochlorococcaceae cyanobacterium
GTTGCTGCTGGCGGTGGGCGGCGCGCCCACTGCTTCGATCCTGGCGCTGATGGCCCTGAGCCTGGTGCTCTCGGTGTGCTCCAGCGTGGATGCCTTCCTAGCCCTGGGCTTCGCAGCCCAGGTCACCCCGGGGGCCCTGCTCGCCTTCCTGTTGCTGGGCCCGGTGATCGACATCAAGCTGGTGGGCCTGCTGGGGCTGTTGTTCAAGCCCCGGGGGCTGCTGCTCACCGCCGCCGGTTCGATTCTGGCGGTGTTGCTGATTGGCCAGTGGGTGAATCTCTGGAGGCTTTGATGGCGCATCCCCTCCTGCGTGGTCTAGCCCTGGCCCTCTGGGCGGTGGTGTTGCTGCAGAGCAGTGTGGATGGACGGCTTGATCTGCTGTTACGGGCCGTGTTCCATCCCCTGGTGAGTGCCGCCGGCGGGGTGCTGCTGATGCTGGCCGTGCTGCAAGTGTTGGCCGGATTCCAGGCCGGCGAGCCCCGCGGCGGGCCACAACGGGACGGGCGCCTCAGCCTGGTCACCGCCGCGATCGCCCTGCTGCTGATCGCCTGGCCGCCCAATCCCTCTTTCGCCGACCTGGCCAGCCAGCGGCCCGGCGATGACACCGCCACTGAAAGCCTCAGTTTTGTTCTGCCACCGGCCCAGCGCAGCCTCACCGACTGGGTGCGCCTGCTGCGCAGCCAGCCCGATCCCCAGCTTTTCAACGGCGACCCTGTGCGCATCAGCGGCTTCGTGCTGCCCGTCCCCGATCAGCCGCCCCAGATCGCCAGGCTGCTGGTGCGCTGCTGCCTTGCCGACGCCACCCCGGTGGGGCTGCCCGTGCGCTGGCCCAGCGACCAGCCCGTGCCTAAGGCCGACCAATGGCTGGCCATCGAGGGCACCATGGCGGCCGACAACGATCAACTGGTGGTGGTGCCCACCGTGATCCAGCCCATCCCCCGGCCACGCCGGCCCCTGGAACCATGAGCTGGAACAGGAACCGGCCCTGGCTGCTGGCGCTGGCCCTACCCAGCCTGCTGGCATTGGGGCAGCAGCAACTGCTACTGCGCCAGCCGCCACGCCTCCAGCAGCTGCGCACCGCCGCCGCCAGCGCCGGACCTGCAGCCCTGCAGGCCCGCTTCAGTCGGCCGATGAACACCCTGAGCCTGGCGCAGAAGAGCGCAGTGCAGCCCCCCCTCGCCAACCGCTGGCTCGGCCGGGGGGACAGCCTGTTGCTCAGCCTCAACGAAGACCAGCGGATCGGCGCCCCGCTGCAGCTGCGCATCAGTGGCGAAGACAGCCGCGGGCTGGCCCTGCCGCCAAGCGACTGGCACTGGGACCCCCGGCCACGGATCCTGGCGGTGGTGAGCGTGTCGGGCGGTGAGCAGGTGCAGCTTCGCGAGCACGATGGCCGCTGGCTGCCCCTGAGTCCGGTGTGGCCGGAGATCCCCCTGCTCCTGCCCCTCGGCGACGGCTCGGGCCTGGCCACCGCCAGCCGCCAGCCCGACGGGCAACTGCGGCTATGGCGGATTCCACTGCAGCAACGGAACCTCAGGCCCCTGCAAGCATCGGGGCGAGGGGAAGGAATGGCCCCCGTAGCCGGCGAGCCCGTAGCCCTGCTCCGGGGGCCCGTGCTGTTCGCCCAGTACAGCAGCAACCGCAGCGGGGATCTCCTCGTGCAGAGCGGCCAGCTGGAGCCAGGCAGCAGCGACAGCGAGCTGCGCCTGAGCAGCGGCGGACGACGGCCGTTGCGCTGGCCCGCGAGCGGGCCGATGCAACTGCTCCCGGAGGGTGGGGCGGTGGTGGTGCCAGACACCGAGGGCCTGCACCTAGAGACCCTGCCGCCCCAGGCCCCCCGGCGCCAGACCCTGCCGGGCAGCCGCGATCTGAGCAGCTTCTGTCCCCAGGCAGGGCGCGCTCTGCTGCTGCGCCACTGGCCCGACTACCGGCGCTCCCTGGAGCTGGTGGAACCGGGCCAGCCACCCCGGCAGCTTTGGCTGGGGTCGCAAGCCCTGGTAGCCAGCGCCTGCGACCGCAGCGGCGAGCGGGTCTGGGCCCTGCTGCTGGAAGGCCAGGAGCGTCCCCTGCTCAGCCTGGTCACCCTCAGCCGCAGCGGCCAGGTGCTGGCGCGGCGCGACCTCAACGGTTGGGAACTGGAGCCGGGCACCGGCCTGCACTGGGACCCAGCCAGCGGCCAGCTCCTCGCCGCCCTGCGGCCCCAGCCGGGAGAGGCCCGCGAAGCACCGCTGCAGCCGGCCCAGCCGGTGCTGATCGACAGCAAAACGCTGGACCTGCGCCCCCTGCAACGGCCGGTGCGCCAGGTGCACTGGCTGCCTGCGGGCTAGAACAGCACACCATGAATCACCTTGCGGCGGAGGCCAACGTGACCCCCAGGCTCAGTGCGCGGCAGGAGCAACTCCTCCAGGCGCTGAACGCCGCCGCCACAGAACTCTCTGGCCAAGATCTCCACGCCCAGCTGCGCCGCAGCAGCACGCCAATGGGGCTGGCCACGGTGTATCGCCACCTGCGCCAGTTGCAGCAATGGGGCCTGGTGCGCTGCCGCCACCTGCCCAGCGGCGAAGCC
>JBIKUY010000393.1:0-2561 GCA_044347355.1 Prochlorococcaceae cyanobacterium
ACCGAGATCCAGGCCCTGATCACGGCCCTGGGTCTGGGCATCAAGGGTGAGGAATTCGACGAGAAAAATCTTCGCTACCACCGCATCGTGATCATGACCGATGCCGACGTGGATGGAGCTCACATCCGCACCCTGATTCTCACCTTTTTCTTCCGCTACCAAAAGGCCCTGGTTGAGGGTGGCTATATCTACATCGCCTGCCCGCCTCTCTACAAAGTGGAGCGCGGCAAGAACCACACCTACTGCTACAACGAGAGCGACCTCAAAAAGACCATCCAGTCTTTTGGAGAGAAGGCCAATTACACCATCCAGCGCTTCAAGGGCCTTGGTGAGATGATGCCCCAGCAACTCTGGGAAACCACCATGGATCCCAGCACGCGAATGATGAAGCGTGTGGAGATTGAAGATGCCCTGGAAGCGGATCGTATTTTCACCATCCTGATGGGTGACAAAGTGGCCCCCCGCCGTGAGTTCATCGAAGCCCACAGCGCTGAGCTGGATCTGGCCCAGTTGGACATTTGATGCGGCCAGGTGCGACACCGTGGCCGCTCTGGCGCTGGGCGGCACTGCTTGGGTTTGCCCTGGTGGCCCCGGCCGGACTGCCCGCGGGGGGTGCTGAGCGGCGACTGCCTGAGGTGCGCCGCCGCCAGAGCCAGTCCGAGCCGCTGCTGTCGCCGGCCCGCCAGGTGCTGCGCTGTGCACCCCGTCACCAGGCGCCCGTGATCAGCTGTGCAGAGGTTGGTGAGCCCCTGCGGGTGTTGCGGCGCTGGACCGAGCCCGGAGGTGGACGCTGGCTGCATGTGGAACTGGCCAGCACCACCGGCGGCCGGCGGGGCTGGCTGCCGGGTTAGGCCACTCTTCAGGCTGCCAAGGCGGCTTCGATCGCGGCGGTGAGTTCGGCGCTCTCCGGTTCGACGCCGCTCTTGAAGCGGGCGACCACGGTGCCGTCCTTGCCCACCAGGAACTTCTCGAAATTCCAGGCCACCGGTCCGGCCGGCTCTGTCTGGGTGAGGGTGGTGTAGGGCTCTTCGGCCATGGTTACCTTGTCGAACAGGGGGAAGCTGGCGCCGTAGGTGGTGGAGCAGAACTGCTGAATCTCCGGCAGGCTGCCCGGCTCCTGGGCGCCGAAGTCGTTGCACGGAAAGCCCAGCACGCTGAACCCCTGGGCCCCGTAGCGATCCTGCAGGGCCTGCAGCCCGGCGTACTGGCGGGTGAAGCCGCAGCGGCTGGCCAGGTTCACCACCAGCAGCACCTGGCCGCTCCAGTCGCCCAGGCTCCTGGGGCTGCCTTCGGCGTCCCGCACCGTCAGATCTTGCACAGTCACAGCCATGGCCGCTTCAACAGGAAGGCGGCGGGACCCTAGCGGCCCCACCCGGCGATCGGCCCATACACTTGGCCCAAGGCGGGTCGTTGCGATGGGCGAGGTGAGCGGCGTCCAGGTGCCCGAGGTGGTGACCGAGCAGCTCAACGCCCTGCTTGAGGCGGGGAACTACGACGGAGCGAAGTTGCTGCTGCGTCCGGTGCAGGAGGTGGACGCGGCGGAGGCAATCGGCAATCTGCCGCGAACGCTGCAGGCGCTGGCGTTTCGGCTGCTGCCGAAGGACGAGGCGATCGCGGTGTACGAATACCTGCCGGTGGATGTGCAGCAGACGCTGGTGGAGCGTCTGCGTTCGGGGGAGGTGCTGGAGCTGGTGGAGGCGATGTCGCCGGACGACCGGGTGCGGCTGTTCGATGAGCTGCCGGCGAAGGTGGTGCGGCGGTTGCAGGCGGAGTTGAGTCCAGCGGAGCGCCGGGTGACAGCGCAGCTGCTGGGCTACGCGCCGGAGACGGCGGGGCGGTTGATGACGACGGAGTTCATCGACCTGAAGGAATTTCACAGCGTGGCGCAGGCGCTGGAGATCGTGCGCCGTCGGGCGCGGGATACGGAGACGATCTACGCGCTGTATGTGACGGATGGATCGCGCCACCTGACGGGGATTTTGTCGCTGCGGGACCTGGTGGTGGCGGAACCGGAGTGTGGGGTGGGGGAGGTGATGACGCGTGAGGTGATCAGCGTGAGTACGGATACGGACCAGGAGGAGGTGGCGCGGGCGATCCAGCGGTACGACTTTCTGGCGATTCCGGTGGTGGACCGGGAGCAGCGGTTGGTGGGGATCGTGACGGTGGACGACGTGATCGACGTGATCCAGCAGGAGGCGACGCGTGACCTGTATGCGGCGGGCGCGGTGCAGGCGGGCGACGAGGACGACTATTTCCGCAGCAACCTGTTCTCTGTCGCCCGGCGCCGGGTGGTGTGGCTGCTGGTGCTGCTGGTGGCCAATTCCGGCACTTCTGCCGTGATCGCCGGCCAGCAGGAGGTGCTGGAGCAGTTGGTGGTGCTCACGGCCTTCATTCCGCTGCTGATTGGTACGGGGGGCAACGTGGGTGCCCAGAGTTCGACGGTGGTGATCCGCGGCCTCAGCACCCAGCGGATTCAGCAGCTGGGCCTGGGACTGGCGGTGGGCCGTGAAGCCCTGGCAGGGGCTGCCTTGGGGTCGTTGCTGGCCTGCGTGGTGTTCCCC
>JBIKUY010000043.1:0-10202 GCA_044347355.1 Prochlorococcaceae cyanobacterium
TCCTCACCGGCACCAACGCCTTCGTGCTCGTCAAGGGCGACGTGGGTGGTGCGGTGAAGGCCGTGCAGTCCTTCCAGAAGGACACGAAGAAGTCTGAGGTGAAGGGCGGCCTGTTCGAAGGCAAGCTCCTCTCCCAGAACGACATCAAGGCCATCGGGGATCTGCCCTCCAAGGAGGTGCTCATGGCCCAGATCGCCGGTGCGATCAATGCCGTGGCCACCAAGGTTGCCGTGGGTATCAACGAGGTTCCGTCCGGTCTCGCCCGGGCGCTCAAGCAGCACGCCGAAGGCGACAGCTGAGCTCAAGCGACTCTCCATTTCTGTTGCTGATTCCCAACCATGTCTGCTACTACCGACCAAATTCTCGAACAGCTCAAAACCCTCTCACTGCTGGAAGCTTCCGAGCTTGTGAAGCAGATTGAAGAGGCCTTCGGTGTGTCCGCTGCCGCCTCCGCCGGCGTGGTGATGGCCGCTGCTCCCGCTGCTGCTGCTGAAGCTGCAGAAGAGCAGACCGAATTCGACGTCGTGCTCGATGGCTTCGACGCCGCCGCCAAGATCAAGGTGCTGAAGGCCGTGCGCGAGGCCACCGGCCTCGGCCTGGGCGAAGCCAAGGCCCTGGTGGAAGCCGCTCCCAAGGCGGTGAAGGAAGGCATCGCCAAAGAGGAGGCCGAAGCCCTCAAGAAGACCCTCGAGGAAGCCGGCGGCAAGGTCACGGTCAAGTGATCGTCAGGGCCGGGCTCCGGCCCGGCTCCCGCCCCTCCGGCGCTGCCTGCACGCGCCCAGAACCGGCCGGCTCCCCCCTGGAGCCGGCTTTTTGCTGGCTCAGAAGTCCGCGAAGAGGCCTGCAGAGAGGCGGACCTGACCCGCCAGGGCGAGGCTGAAATCGGCCTTGCGATCGTGGTTGAGGTCCCCCAGAAGCACGGTCACGTCATTGGCGCGGTCGTAGGTGGAGCGCAACTCGCCCGCCGTGCCGGTGAAGCTCCTGGCGCCACGCAGCACGAAGCTCTGGAAACCGTCCGCACGGGTGTCGGCATCGAAGCTCAGCCGGAGACGATCACCGTCGACTGGGGAGAAGTCGGTGATGAAGTCCGGCGCCTTGGGGGTGCTGTCGCTGGCCTGGCCGAAGATGAACCTGTCCCCATCCTTGCCGCCGCTGAGCTGATCGCCACCGGCCCCACCCGTGAGCTGGTCCTTGCCGAGGCCGCCGTTGAGAACGTCGTCCCCGAGGCCACCGCTGAGGAAGTCGTTGCCGCGGAGGGCGATGATCCGGTCGTTGCCGCCGAAGCCGTTGAGGTCGTCGCTGGTCCGATCCATGTCGGTGCCGGTGATGCGGTCGACGCCATCGCCGACGCGAATCAGCTTCACCGGGATGGTGCTGTCGGTGCCCAGGCCGTCACCCGGTTGCGGTGAGCGAAGCACGATGTCGAACGAGACGTCCTTGGCGAGAACAACGCCGGCCTTGAACTGAAAGGTGATGTCCTCGTTGGCTCTGAAGAGGCCGATGCCGAACTGAAGGCGCCCTGATGGCAGAGCATCGCCGATGAAGTCACTCGCCTTGAGTACGCCGCTCTTGAGAACCAGCCCCCAGCCGACACTGCCCTCCTTGGCGACGTCACCGTAACCGGCGACTCCGGATCGGAAAGATGCGAACGATGCGTCGCCGTTGTAGAGCGTCTGTGCGCTCAGGGGAGCTTCATTCAGCCTGAACCCATAGAACCGGGCATCGAAGCTCACGGCACCTTGAATCGGACCGCTGCCGGCGACGCCCACGATCGCTGAACCCGGGCGGCCTTCCAGGCCCTCGGCCCCCTCGTCCCCGTCACCGCCGACCAGCCCAGAGAAGCCCCCGCTGCTCCCCGCACCTGGCCGACCGGCCACGTCCGACGCCGCCTGGCCGGCCCCGCCGGCGCCGCCGAGACCTGCTTCGCCCGCCTCGGCCTCGTTGTCGTAGAAGGCTGCTGCGCCCACCACGATGAGCCGGCCCTCGTTGAGCAGACCGGCGACCGCGGAGCCGCCGTCACCGCCGGCCCCGCCGTTGCCGCCGTCGCCACCCCGCCCGCCGTTGCCACCGCTGCCACCCAGGGAGCTGAAGCTGCCGGAACCACCGTTGCCACCGTTGCCGCCGTAGCCACCGTCGCCACCCACTCCGCCATCACCGCCGCGCCCACCGATGGCGGAGTTGCCGGCAACGAGGACGTTCCTCAGGGTGAGTGTGCCCGTGTTCCAGATGCCGGCCAGTGCAGGGGCGCCATCGGTGCCATCGGCGCCGTCGCCGCCCTTGCCACCGGCACCCGCATCGGCGCCATTGCCGCTTCCCAGCCCCGAACCACCGCCACCGCCGTTACCCCCGTTGCCGCCCCGGCCACCCAGGGCCCCGGATCCGCTGAAGGCTCCACCGGACACCTCGACGTACTCGAGGGTGAGCCGCCCCCTGTTCTGGATCGCCCCAAAGATGCCGAGGGCTTCGGCGCTAGAACCCTTGCCGATCTTGCCGGCCAGCCCATCAGCGCCGCGGGTGCCAGGTTGGTTCGGGGTTGTGCCGTTGAGACCTGATGTTCCGTTATCGCCGCGATCGCCGATCGAGCCGTCGTTCGGACTGCTGATTCCGTAGCGAATCCCCGTGGAGATCAACAGCTGCCGGAGCGTTACATCGGCTCCCGCCTCGATCACGACTTGGCCAAGGATGCCGCCCGCGTCGAACTGGCTGAATCCCCCACCCCTGCCGTCGATCGTGAGCACCTTGCCCGACCCGATCACCAGCGGGGTTTTGAGAATGCTGTTCGTGTCAAACGGGATGATGCGGTCGAAAACGATGGTGTCGCCCTTGCGGGCCAGATTCACTGCCTCGCGCAGCGAAAGCTCCCCATCGGCGGCAACGATGTCTTGCCCTGTCGTGACTGTGAGCGTCGCCATAGCCTGTTTCCCCTGAACGACAGATTCGCCTGAAGGTCAGGGTATGGGATCTATCGGCATCATTTTGCACCGCACCTCGAATACACCGGCCGTTCACATGCTCTTCACCACTTTCTCCCAGGGTTCCTGCCGGGTATGAAAGCCGGCCAAGAAAAAAGCCCCGCCAAAGGCAGGGCTGGGGTGCGGGACGATTGGTCGGGAGTCTGTCCTCGTTTCGACCCCGATTGGTCGTCCCTCACTCCTCACACAAGAGCAACTTAAAGGTGGGAGAAGGGCTGGCCAGGCTGAGGAGGACAGTGATTGAACTGGGTTGCCTGCCGGCTGATCAGGGGCGATAGGGAACCACCTGCAGCGCAATCACGCCACTGCTCTCTCCCTCCGCCTGGGAGGCAGCCCGAGGGCCGCCGAGGCGGAGGCTTTCCAGACGGGCCAGGCGGGAACTGGAGCTGCTGGTGGGGGTGGCCTTCGTGTCGGCGGTGGCGGCCTGCACTGGCACCTGGCGTGTTCGGCTTGAACCGCGACGCACGGTGGTGACCGTGACCGGCCGGGGCTCAGGAGCCAGCGGCGGGGGTGGAGCGGGCAGCTTCGTTAACAGGGGGGCGCCACCGTTACGGGCCTCAGCCAGCAACACGGGCAGCGGATTGGCATGGGCCACATAGAGATGGCTGAGGGCCTGGCCGTCGAAGGTGCGGCGCTCAAACGCCCAGTCGTTCTGGAGCTTCAGCTCCACCAGGCCAGTGCCGGTTGCCCGGCCGCTGCCGATCACGATGGGTTCGGACTGCTTGCTGCCAGTGGCGAGAAGCTGCAGCTGGCCGGTGTTGTGTTCCACCCGCAGCCGCCAGGGCTGGCGCAGATCTTCGCCCGCAACCCGCAAGGAGTAGGCGCTGCTGGAGAGGTAACGGCCGCAGGTGCTCTCCGGCAGGTGCATCTCATAGGTGAGCACGCTGCCATTGGGGTTGCGACGCCAGCAGGGCGGGGCCGGTACGCGCTGTTCCAGCACGATCAGGTTCCAGCGGTTGTCGCTGAGGGGCTGGGCCAGGGCAATCACGCGACCCTCGGCCAGCGGCGAGCTGCCGAAGGGCACAGCGGCCCGGGCGATCTGGTGGGGCACGGCACTGGCAGCCAGAGCGGAAACCCCGGCCGCCGCGAGGTAGCGTCGCTTGCGACTGGGCTTGGGCGAGTGGCTCATGGCTGTGCTCCTGCCCGCGGGCAATGGTCCAAATCAGCAAGCTTCTCTAGCGGAAAAAGCGGGGTTGTCCAGTGGGTGTTGAGCCGGTGAGGGTGGTGGCCGCGGCCTGCGATGGGGCCTGCAGTGGCAACCCCGGTCCCGGGGGCTGGGGGGCATTGCTGCGCTTTGAGGATGGGGCGGTGCGTGAGCTGGGCGGAGCTGATCCCGCTACCACCAACAACCGCATGGAGCTCACCGCGGCCTTGGCGCTGATGCGTGAGCTCCATTCCCTGCCGCGCCATCCGGCGCTGGTGATCCGCACCGACAGCCGCTACCTGATCGATGGCCTGGAGCGCTGGATCCATGGCTGGAAGCGCAAGGGCTGGCGCACCGCCTCTGGCGGCCCTGTGCTCAACCGTGATCTCTGGGAAGAGCTGGACGCCGCGCGGGTGCCGGACGTGCGCTTCCAGCACGTGAAGGGCCACAGCGGCGATCCCGACAACGACCGCTGCGACGCGATTGCCGTGGCCTTCTCCCGCGGCCAGCCACCCGCGTTGGCCGCTGGCGAGCGCGACGCGTGCGTGTCGATGCCCCAGGCCGATCCGGCACCCCCAGCGCTGGTCGACCTGCTCAGCCGCCTGGAGCTGGCCGACCGGCTGGCCAACGGCGGCCATGCCCTCGCGCTGGTGGAACTGGCCCAGCTGCTCCAGTTGCCGCTGCGCACCTTGGAGCAACGCCGGGAGGCCTTTCCCTGGCGGGACTGGTTGGTGCAACCGCTGGCCGACGGCCGCTGGCGTCTGCAGCGAGAGACGCCAGGATTGGTGGATCGGGAGTGAGAGCTGCCATGGCGCAGACAGCGGGCGGAGGGCCAGCAGCGGGTGAGGTGACGGGTCGCTCCGTTGCGCTCTACGAGCGGCTGGTGGGGCCCTTGCTCCGCCAGGACGACGGGGCTGACGCCGAACAGCTCAGCCAGCTCAGTCTCACGGCCCTGGGCCAGTTGAGCCTGCGCCGGGAGTGGCCCCTGTTGCAGGGATTGCTCGCCGGGGTGGCGGCGGAACTTCGCCGCCCGGATCCGCGCCTGGAGCAGAGCCTGTTCGGTTGCCGCTTCGCCAACCCGGTGGGACTGGCGGCCGGCTTTGACAAGAACGGGGTGGCTGCGGCGATCTGGCACCTGTTCGGCTTCGGATTTGCCGAGCTGGGCACGATCACCTGGCACGCCCAGGCCGGCAACCCGCGCCCGCGGCTGTTCCGATTGGCGGCGGAACGGGCGGCGCTCAACCGCATGGGCTTCAACAACAAGGGCGCCGAGGCCTGCCGCCGTGGGCTCGAGCGCCAGCGGCTCAATCCGCCGGGCCAGCGGCCAGCGGTGCTGGGGATCAACCTGGGCAAATCGCGGATCACGCCGCTCGAGCAGGCCCCCGACGACTACGCCGCCTCCCTGGAGCTGCTGGCTCCCCTGGCTGACTACGCCGTGATCAACGTGAGCTCTCCCAACACGCCGGGGTTGCGCGAGCTCCAAGATGAGGTGCTGTTGCGGCGGCTGGTGGAGCGACTGCGGCGGTTGCCCGGTTGCCCGCCCCTGCTGGTGAAGATCGCCCCGGATCTGGAGGACGACGCCATCGATGCGATCGCCCGCCTGGCGTATCAGGAAGGCCTGGCGGGGGTGATTGCGGTGAACACCAGCCTCGATCGGCTGGGGCTGGAGCAGCGCCTCCTGCCCCAGACCGGCAAGCCCCTCAGCGAGGAGAGCGGCGGACTGAGTGGCGTCCCCCTGCGCCATCGGGCGCTGGAGGTGCTGCGCCGCCTGCGGGCCACCGCCGGGCCGGCCCTGCCCCTGATCGGTGTGGGAGGGATTGATTCGGCCGGGGCGGCCTGGGAGCGCATCACGGCCGGCGCCTCACTGGTGCAGCTCTACACCGGCTGGATCTACGGGGGGCCGGCACTGGTGCCCCGGATCCTGGAGGGCCTGAGTGTGCAGCTCGATCGCCATGGCCTGGGCCACATTGGTGAAGCGGTTGGCTGTGGGCTGCCGTGGTGCGATTAATTCGGTAGTTTCCCTTCAACTGGGGACGTTCTGTCTTGGTTCTGGCGGGAATCCAGGCGCAATGGCGACCGCTGAGAGCCCTGTTGTTCCAGCAGGCGGTGCTGCTGGATCTGAGCGATCCGCAAATCCTGATGGGGCAAGCGCTCAATCGCGGCAAGCCCAGGGGCGAGGCTTGGTCGGCACCGATTCCAGCCCGTACCTGCCGCGAAGGCGTGCCCGTGGCCCTCGATGCCCTGGGCGACTTCATCGGTGATCTGTTGCTGGAGCACAGCACCCCCGATGCCGCCTTGGTGGTGGCGCTGCCGTGGGAAGCGGCCCACTGGCGTGTGGTGGAGTGGGCCGAAGGCAGCCAGCCGGAGGAGGCCGCCGAGGAGTTGCGTGAGCGCCAGGTGGACCTGGGCTGGCCCTTCAGCCTCGAGGACGCCAGCCTGGATGTGCAGCCCCTGGCCCATGCCCCTGGCTGCTCCCTGGTGGTGGGCATGTCGCTCGATGCCCTGGAGTCGTGGATCGAGGTGTTTGCCATTGCGGGTGGCAGCCTGCGCCATCTGGTGCCGGCCCAGGTGTGCCAGCAGCTGGCGATCACTTCCACGCTGGAGGCCAGCGCGGAGGATGAGCTGGTGGCCCTGTTGCAGCCCGACAGCACGACCTGCCAGCTGGTGGTGTGGCGAGCTGGAGTGCCTGAATTCCAGCGGCGGCTGCCCCGGGAGCCCAAGGCGCTGTTGCCGGCCCTCGACCAGGCGCTGCGCTTCTGCCGCAGCCGCCTGGGAGCGGAGTCGGTGCGGCTGCTGTTGGCCGAGTCGATCGAGTGGGCGGACGACATTCGCGACCAGTTGGCCCTGCCGCTGGAGTGGGTGGATCGCGGCAGTTACGGTTCGCTGCAGCTCGCCGGGCTGGGAGTTCTGGATCTGCCCTCATGATCTCCACGCCATTCGACCTGCTGCGGGAGAAACGCCAGGCGCTCGGCCTGCCCGAGCCCATCGAAGACGCCCGCCAGACCCGCGACAACCTGCTCAAGGGCGCCGCGATCGGGGCTGTTCTGGTGGGTCTGGCCCTGGGGATGGCGGGTTTGGTGGTGCTGCGCAGGGGGATGCTTTCGGCGGAGATCGACAGCCTCGTCTCGGTGGAGGCGGACGTGGAAAGCTTCGAGACCCGGCTGCGGGCCGAACAGGCCCGGCTCGGCTCGGTGCAGGCGGCCAATCAGGCGCTGGTACAGGGGCTGTTGAGCGTGCGTTCCGGCTCGGCGGTGCTTCGGGATCTGCAGCTGCGGGTACCCCGCGGCGTGCAGCTCACCGAGGTGAAGCAGCAGGATGGGGGCCAGGCTCTGCTGCTGAAGGGCGTGGCTGTTGGGCGTCAGCCCTTCGCCCTGATCAATGCCCTGCAGCTGGAGCTGAAGCGCTCGCCGCTGCTCGACCCCAACCGCGTCAGCCTCACCAAGGCTTCCCGGGGCACGGCCGACGGCCAGCCGGCCGGCTCCAGCCGGGACGTGTCCTTTGAGATCACCACTCGCTTCCGGCCCTCGATCCAGCCCTTGGCGGAGAAAAAGATCCTGGAACAGCTCGGTGCCGATGGCCTGGCCCGCCGCCTTGATCTGTTGGAGCGCGAGGACCTTCTGCCATGACCAACCTGCAGGAGGCTGCCAACGTCCAGCAACTGCGCTGGCGCCAACGGGTTCTGTTCGGCCTGCCGATCGCCGTGGGCGGGCTGTTGGCCGCGGCGGTGACCGGCCTGTTCACAGTGCCGCAATGGCTGGGCCTGCAGGCCAGCAGTGCCCGGTATCAGCAGCTGGAGGGCCTGCGCCAACAACTGCCCCTGCTGCGTGACCAACTGGCCAAGAGTGGACAGCAGATCGAGAGCAACGAGCGCCGCCAACGCAATCTGTTGCGGCTGATTGAGGGCAGTGGTGAACTGTCCACTTTCTTGGCCCAGCTGGATTTGGAGGCCAGTCGCCATGGCGTCCAACTGGAGCTGTTCGAGCCCACCACGCTGGAGGCGTCCACCCCTGCCCAGGCCAAGGGGGCGGCTCCGGCACCCGCCGATCCGGCTGCTGCGCCGAAGGATCCCCTGGAGGCCGTGGGCTTGGAGGCCCGGCGGGTGTTGCTGTCTGCCCGGGGCCGTTACCCCAATCTGCTGGCCTATCTCCGCTCCGTCGAACAACTGAGCCTGCTGGTTGTTCCCAGTGATTTCTCGCTCGAATTGATCGAGATTCCGCGCGAAACCACAGGGGGGCCTGTCGCTCCTGATGCGCCTAAGCCCAGGATCCCCGAGTTGAAGCTCGCCCTGACCTATTACCGCGCTCCAGCGGGGGGCCTCAAGCCGCCGGCTCCGCCGGCAGAAGACAAGCAACCACCGGCTGGCGGCAAGCCTGATCCGGCTGAACCGGCCAATTGAGCAAGCCGCACTTCGCCACAAGGGTTTCGGGTGATTGTCGTTAACGTCTTTGCGTTTTTGTAGGGCCGTTCGTGGCGATGGTGCGTCCGATCGGCCTTGTTGTCGCCGTCATCGCCGGTGTGGCGCTCCAGCCCTGGCCAGCGGCGTCTCAGTCTGCGGAGTCCGGCCCACGGCTGGTTGCCCAGGTGCCCCAGTCGCAGCGGGTCGACCCGGCCAACCTGCTGCAGCTCAAGGTGCGCCGGCTGCCTGATGCAATTGAACTGATCATCGAGGGCACGGGTCCGGCTCCCCAGCTGCAGCAGGGCAGCAGCGGCACCAGCTGGCAGGGACAGTTGTTCACGGCGCTGCCGGCGGCCCTGCGGGTGGGGCCCCAGCGCTTGTCGCTGCCGGAGGTGGGTCTGCAGGCGATCAGCTTCGACGGCGTGGGCCAGTCGTTCGCGCTCACGGTGACCCCGGTGCCGGGGATCAATCTGGGCCGGCCGGTGGTGAGTGCCGATGGCCGCGATCTGATCGTGACCTTTGCCTCGCCGGTGCCCCAGGCCAGCCTTCAGACCAGCCGCCCCAATCTGGCCCAGCCCGGGGCGATTCCCCTGCCCACCTTCGCTCCGCCGCTGCAACCGCGGGCCGTTGCCCCGCCGCTGGGCGATATGGCGGTGGGCACGATGATGTTGCGCAATCCGGGTTATCTGGATCTCTCCGGGCCGCCGGTAACGATGACGCTCAAGAATGCGTCCGCCAAGGATGCCCTGATGGCCCTGGCCCAGCTGGGTGGGTATGGCTTTGCCTATGTGGCAGAGCCCGCGTCCCTCGCGACTGCTTCGGCACCTGCAGGTGCCCCCGATCCGGGCAGTCGACCGATCTCGCTCACCTTCAGGGGTGAGAGTTATGGACGTGCCTTTAACACGGCACTCCTGGCCGCAGGGTTGCAGGGCAAGCGCGAAGGCAGGGTGATCCTGGCCGGGCCCAATGCCCTCTCCAAGACCTTTGGCCCCCAGCTGTCGAAGATCTACCGGCTGAACCAGGTGGGGCCGAACGCGGCCGCTGATTATCTGGCCAATCTGGGGGCCTCGGTGACCAAAACCAACACGATCACCACCTCGGTGACCCAGGGTGTGGCTCAAGGCGAAGCTGTGTCTTCTGCTGCTAATTCGCAGACCACAGAGTCGAGCACAATTACCAGTGTGGAGGCCTATGGCGCGTCGAGCGGCCCGTTGCTTGGGTTGCGAGCCACAACGGACACCCGTCTTGGCACAATCACGTTGGTGGGTGATCCTGCGATTGTGTCAGTGGCAGAGCAGTACTTGAAGAAGCTAGATCTTCGCCAGCGACAGGTTGCCCTAAGCGTCCGGATTCTTGATGTAAACCTTGACAACTTCTCTGAAATAGACAATTCGTTTGCTATTCGCTGGGGCAATAACTTTATCGTCAACGATAGGGGTCAGCTAATCGGAGCATTTGGCCAAGACTTGCCGCCCGAGGTCTCTGCCTTCCGTCGAGATGTGCCGCGTGAAATTGAATTTGACGATGGAAAATTCACCGTGGAAGGCGGGGCTGGTGGGCTTGGGCTTTCAGCTCAGAGCTCTGCTTTCACCGTGACTACCAGGCGGGGGCGTGAACTAGATAGCAATGTTTTGAGGAGGATACAACGCGAAGCAAGCGCTCAACTCGTTCCCGCAATCAATCCTAACAC
>JBIKUY010000398.1:0-2539 GCA_044347355.1 Prochlorococcaceae cyanobacterium
TTCGCCGCTTTGGAAAACACCGACGCAAGATGTCATTCGCGACTTCAAGCTTTTCCCGCCTCAGTCGCACCAACCCGCTGATCTTCAGCAAGTCGGCTCCGAGAGCGTCTGGGGCCAGAAAGTGCTCTCGATTATCAAGGATCCCAACATAGGTCGTCAGGGCGGAGAATCGCTTGGACAAAGGCTGCGCTGGGTCTGTCAGGAAATCGCAGATCTGCTTAACGAGGTCACTCGGACGGTCCAATTGCTGTCGGACGAACTCTTCGACGAGTTTCTCCAGCGTGGAATCATTCTCCTGCTTCGAAGCACGCAACCCCGAGCAGAACAGCATAGTCAACGAGGGATGACCATGAGTCCTTGTCAGGACCGCTTTGGCTAGCTCAACAGCCTTCCGTCTCTCGACAGTGAATCCGTCAGCGATCGTGTTAACAGTTGCGGAATCCTCCGTATCGAAGTCATCGACCTGAACCTGCCAACCAGTCGCGGACGCGCTCCCGGTCGTCCCGGGCATCAGGTCATTCAAGGGGCGCAGACCGATGGTACAGATCTGCAATCGCTGGAGTTCCGCCCGCCGTCCGGTCCGATTGCGAACGCTTCGGAACGCACGAATAATTTCGCCTCCGTGCTCGGACGAACCCTCTCGCAGAAAGTCAATCTCATCGAGAAACAACACCAGTTTCCCGGGACAGTACGCAAGAGCCTTGCTGAAGATTCTCGCGAGAGCACTCCCAGCCGCGTCTGGTCCTGATTCGCCGCCACCGAGGAGCGAGCCGCAGTTCAATCCATTCTGACGCAGATCACTCGCCAGCAGATCGGCGAAACGCACAATCCACTCTCGCCAGGACTCACGAGTCCCAATCTCACCCATCACATCAATGAATGCGCATGTCTCGGACTGGACGTGATGCTTTAAGTAGTTGTTGGCCAGGCTGGTTTTGCCCATTGTCCGACACCCAACAATGGCGCCCCAGTTCCCTTCTGCGAGGTTGTCGGCCAACTCCTGATCGTGAGACCGGTGCACATAAACTGAGGTGCCGGAGTCAACACCCGCGCCGATATGGAAGCCCTTTTGAGTCATGGGATCACGAACGGGTCTTCCGTCCCCATAAGCCAGAGATTATGGAATCGGCCAAATCGACTGAACCGAACGCGCGTTCGTCGAGCTGCGTTCTCAAGCATTCCCGCAAGAACTTGAGAACCTCGGGACGCCACTCAGCTCGAGAGACGGAGGCCTCTGTGTCAAATTGGGGGAACAGTGCATTCCGCAAGTAATCAACGAGAGGTTTTTCATCCCCTTCGTCGACAACAGCCGAGGCCTCTTCAACCAGGAACCGCTCGGTAAGTCCACAAACACCGCGACAATATTCTTCGATTGCCGCCAGACAACAATCATCGAGAAGGGTTTTCGAGGAAGCGCTTCTTCGTCGCGGATCCAGAAGTGCCTGAGTCAGCATCGGTTGACCGCCAGCTGCTGAGCAGAGTCTCATCGCAACGCGTCCTCGGCCCCACTGACTCAACTGCTGGCATTCTTCTAAAGAAAAAAATGAGGTCTTTTGCTCATCACCGAAGTGATCGCTCTGAACGATGGGACGCGGCTGGCGTCGATAAGTCGCGCTGTTGTAGGCAACAATCAACCAGAGTTTCCAGGGACGGCGAGCCGACGCATTCGTCAGTTGCCGAATGGCCTGCATGAGACAACCCATTTGTTGACTTGACAGAGAATCGAGGTGATCGAACATTAGAAAAAGCGGAATTTGCGCCCGAGGCCCACCTGACCAGATGTCGTTTAGCCAACCATAAAATAGTTGGGGCTCTGCGATGGGAGCATCGATTCGGCTCTGCCACTCGCTGCTCAAGACACGCTGTGCTTCTCTCAGCAACTCCAAGACAGCCAACGGATGGTTGGAAAATGGCCGGCAATCGAATTTGAAGACCTGATTTTCCCTGTTTCTCTCGGCCTCACGTCGATAGCACTCCATCAGGGTCGACTTGCCAGACAACAACGGACCAGTGACATGCAAAGTTGTCGGCTGTTTTCCGTCAAAGTAGCCGGGGACCTGCTTCATCGGTCCAGTTTCAACCCAGATCGCGCTACCTGGATCGACTGGAACACCAGTTCTCGATCGAGCTGCGACGGGAGGAGTTGGCGGACGGCTGGAGGATTGATTGACCTTTCTTCCCATCACTCACTCCATCGCCCGAACGGTTTCGTTCTCGCAGTGGCGAGAGACGACGATGTGAACTGGATGCGTAGCACGCACTGCAGCGAAGTTTCCTGCAGTAGCGGTCAGGGTAGCTCGGCGAGACTGAGCCTTTCTCGACAGTCGGCTTGACAAACGACCAATCCCTAACAGCCCGACCATTGTGAGGTTGTCGCAGAGGAGCAAAGGTGATTAGGGAGAGTCGAGTCAAGACCTCGGTGCCCTGTATGATAACCGGTCCCCCGCACGATACACCAATGATGGGACCGCGCAGGGCCGATCATTGCGAAAAGGGGTGATCTGGTTCAGACAAGCCAACCCAGAAAAGATATGCACTA
>JBIKUY010000395.1:0-2533 GCA_044347355.1 Prochlorococcaceae cyanobacterium
CTAGAAGGGGATTGTTCTCAGTGACGGTGAGCGAAAAGGGGCGTCCAGGCTCATCGATGCGCCAGATCGTGTCTTCGTCGTAGATCAGGCTGCCATCACGAGGACGCACATTCACCCCTGCAATGCCGAACTGAACGGTTTCCCGCTGGGCCCGCCGCTCCTCCACACCGCTGAACGCCGAAGCCTGAATGGGATTGCGATAGCCAATGGTGACTTGGGCATGCGCCACACTGGAACCGAGTGCCCCTGCTGTGCACAGAGCGGTGGTCGTCGCCCACCAAATCAAACGAAACGTCATGGCAGCAACGCGTTGCGATTGAACACACTCGGCTGTAGATCAGGAAACACACTGAAGCTCCGGCCGCTCACCTGTTCGATGCGCAACGATTCCAGGCCTCCGCCGATCGCGGTCGGCATCGGCACGCGGCCGCCAATGCCCAGCATCACCGCGTCGCGCTGCGTGGCATCGATCCGGGCACTCACCAGTTCGGGGCTGAGGCCATTGCTGCGAGCACGGCCGCTGTCAACCAGCGCCTGCACCTCAGCCGGCACGCCATCAAGCACCACCACATCATTGAGCACCACCCTGGCCCCGGTAACTGCGGATAGAGGCGTGATCGCGTTCAACGGGCCGTCATAGATGAGGCTGCCGTCGCTCACGATCGCAAAGCCCCCCCCATTCACCATGGTGACGTTGGTGCTCACGGCTTGAATCTCACTTACCGTGGCCGCCCCCGCTGAATCGGCACAACGCCCAGCGCAACAACAGCATCACAACTCATCCGCTGTGGTGTGTGCAAACAACAGCGCCTCAGAACGCTGTGAGGGTGTTGATCACAGTGGTATTCAACGAACCAGTCACCTGAAGGGTGTCGGTGCCAATGTTGGTACCAATAATGCTGGCGCCAATCACGGAGCTATCGGCTGTGCCTGGCGTGATTTGGAGAGCTGGCAAGCCATTTCCGCCACTTGCGTTAAGAACAATACCGTTGGTTCCGGGGCCGCTGGATGGATCCACAGAAGCAGAACCGTCCAATGTGCCACCGCTGACGGTCATGTTGCTGACAGTAGCCGTTAGCTCTGCAAGTCCCGAATTGGGAAGAACAAGCGGCGTAAGAGGCGTGACTTGGGAGAATGGGATTAGAGCCCCACCGCCAGGAACTGTCATTGCCCCCTTGGCCTCAAACGTCTGAGCCCAGCTGTTGTTGAACGTTGCCTGGGCTCCAATGGCTGTGCTTTCCCGCGTTTCCAGGGTGGGGCCAGCCTGAACGGCTTGTCCGCCGATTAGCGCCGCAGAAAGCGTACAGGCAACAAGCAGTGATTGCTTGAAGCATTCGGCTAGATGAGGCCCATGAGAAGTGATGGTGGCCTGACGAAGGCTGATCATGGGATGCGTTTGAACGAGCTCACCAACCGATAGCCAGCTCTAACAACAAACCAGCCAGACTCCACCGAATTTATTCGGGATCAAGTGAATCCAACCAAGAGCCAGGTGCGTAGTGATACCCAATTCACAATGGCTAAGGATTTCCACATCGCCTTCGATTGTGTTGAGCTCTCACCAGCAGAAGTGAAGTCCAGCACCATTACAGCGGCAGGCTGCGGTGGCTGAAGCTGCGCTCGCCGCTGGCGTAGTCGGCGGCGATGTGGCCATTGCCGCGCAGGCGGTAGCGGTAGGTGACCAAGCCTTCCAACCCCACCGGACCGCGGGGCGGCAGGGTCTGGGTGGAGATACCCACCTCGGCGCCAAAGCCGTAGCGAAAGCCATCGGCAAAGCGGGTGGAGCAGTTGAGAAACACCCCAGCGCTGTCCACCGAGGCCAGGAAACGCTCGGCCGCCGCCGCATCGGTTGTGCAGATGGCATCGGTGTGCCGCGATCCGTAGCGGCGAATGTGCTCGAGAGCCTCCTCCAGGCTGGCCACCACCTTCACCGCCAGGATCAGGTCGGCGTACTCCGTGCTCCAGTCGTCGTCGCTGGCTGGGTAGGGCACGCCGTGGGCCAGGGCTGCAGCGTCGCCGCGCAAGTCCACCCCGGCCGCCGCAAAGGCCGCCGCGGCCACAGGCAGGAAGCTGGCAGCCACCGCGCGATGCACCAGCAGGGTTTCGATCGCGTTGCAGGCCGCGGGATACTGGGTCTTGGCGTCCAGGGCCACCCGCAAAGCCTGGTCAAGGTCGGCGGCCCCATCCACATAGAGGTGGCAGATGCCATCGGCGTGGCCCAGCACGGGGATACGGGTGTTCTCCTGGATGAAGCGCACCAGGGCATTGGAGCCGCGCGGAATGATCAGATCCACCAGGCCGTCGAGTTTGAGCAGGGCCAGGCTCTCCGCGCGGCTGGTGAGCAGTTCCAGGGCATGGGGGGCCACGGCGCTGGCGGACAGGCCGGCCTGGAGGGCCTCCAGAATCGCGCTGCAGCTGCGGCTGGCCTCCCGACCGCCCTTGAGGATGGCGCCGTTGCCGGAACGGATCGCCAGCGAGGCGATCTGCATCACCGCGTCAGGGCGAGCCTCAAAGATCACCCCCACCACCCCAA
>JBIKUY010000396.1:0-2522 GCA_044347355.1 Prochlorococcaceae cyanobacterium
AGTTCAGAGTTTCGTCTCGCCGCGTAGAGGTCTTGCATCCCAGCGAAACGCAGGTCTTCAAGCCCTTGGCTCTAATCCTGATATTGTCGTTTTCCTAGACGATGATGTCGAACTTGCTCCAGACCATCTTGCGGCATATCTTGCGTGCTTTGAGTCTGATTCAAGCATTGTCATTGCTAATGCACCAGACTTAATGAGAGGGATTAAGGGAGTTTCTAGGAATCAAGCCAGGCAGTGCATCAATTCTCAGTCTCCATCAGCTCCGAAAACAGGCTATCGCTATCCAGATTGCCGATCAGCTACTGGTTCAAGCATGGCATTTTGTGGAACTCTTGTTAACCGGATTTGGTTCGATGAGAACCTTCCTCTGTATAGCTATCTGGAAGATTATGATTTTAGTCTGTCGTGTCAAGTATATGGGCGTTGTGTGATGGTGCCATTCGCACAATATGTGCACATGGAGACGTCTGTTGGGCGCATGTCAAACTATCGACGTGGTTACTCGGAGATTGTTAATCCTTTCTATATTGCTAGCAAGCATGGGCTTGGTCTGCCGCTAAGAATGGTCCTTGGGTGTATTCGCAGAACCATTCGCTCCATGCGCTTGATCCCTAGCGAGGGTGTTGACCGATTGAGGGGACATGTCAGAGGTTGGGCGGATGTGATTTTCCAACGATCAGATCCGCGAAAAATACTGCAGATGTAGCTCAGCTTGCTCTCGAATTAGTGGGATTGCAACTTGTGAAAGAGTGAATAGGTTATGGAATTGATTTGAAGAGATTTAAGTTCGTGTTCAAGGGAGCCAAGGCAGAGCATGCAGAAGTTTGGATTGAATAGCACGATGGAGATGCGCCAGTCCTAATCCTGATCTACCTCCTCATCCTCTGCACTGAGATCTACTCCAACCTGCTTGGGTCTTGAGTGCTGATGCATCTCTTCGTTCAGTGGATGGAGGTACCGACGGCTGCCCGCGGCTGCTAATGGCTTCGGCGGCTGTAGCGGTAACGTGGAAAGAGTGGTGGTCTGCTCCCAGCAGTTCTCGGCCGATTGGATCAGCTGGATGCACTGCGAGGGCCGGAGCGTGGAACCGACGCACAAAGAGAGCCAGCGGCATTGGGCCGCAGCGGCGCTGCCAGCCGATGCCCTCCGGGTAACGGCGCCAGCAGCTGAGGTCGGCGCCACCCGGCCGTAACTGGATCAGATAGCGATAGCTGGCCTGCCGGCCAGCGGGGTTGGCCTCGGCCGAACCCAGCGCGGGCAGGGGATCGAACACCTGGAGCAGTTCGTCCAGGTGGCAGGCGCCGCGGCCACTACCACGCAGGGCTGACCCCAGCAGTCCGGCGATCCGCTGGGGATCGCCGGACTCGGCCAGCCACCAGTGGTGCTGACGCGGATGCTGTAGGTGCACCAGGGAGATCAGGGCGGGACAGGGGGAGCTCGTGGGCATGGAGCGAGGGCATGACCCTTCTCCAGTGCCCCGGTTGTCTCAGGCCCGGGCGCTTAGCCCACCATTCAACTCACCGTTCAGTCGACCGTGGCCATGTGGCGGATCAGGTCGATGCACTTGCAGCTGTAGCCCCACTCGTTGTCGTACCAGGCCACCAGCTTCACGAAGGTGTCGGTGAGGGCGATGCCGGCCTGGGCATCAAACACCGACGTGCAGCTCTCGCCCAGGAAGTCGGTGCTCACCACCTCGTCTTCCGTGTAGCCGAGGATGCCGGCCATCGGCCCCTCGCTGGCGGCCTTCATCGCCGCCTTGATCGCGTCGTAGCTGGCGGGTGTGGCCAGGTTCACGGTGAGGTCCACCACCGACACATCGGGGGTGGGCACGCGGAAGGCCATGCCGGTGAGCTTGCCGTTGAGCTCGGGGATCACTTTGCCCACCGCCTTGGCGGCGCCGGTGGAGCTGGGGATGATGTTCTGGCCGGCGCCGCGGCCGCCGCGCCAGTCCTTCACCGAGGGGCCGTCCACGGTTTTCTGGGTGGCGGTGGTGGCGTGCACGGTGGTCATCAGCCCGCTCACGATGCCGAAGTTGTCGTGCACCACCTTGGCCATCGGTGCCAGGCAGTTGGTGGTGCAGCTGGCGTTCGACACGATCTCCTCGCCGGCGTAGCTGCTGTGGTTCACGCCCATCACGAACATCGGCGTGGCGTCCTTGGAGGGGGCGCTCATCACCACCCGCTTGGCGCCGGCGTTGATGTGGGCGCGAGCCGATTCATCGGTGAGGAAGAAGCCCGTGCTCTCCAGTACGTAGTCGGCCCCCACAGCTCCCCAGTTGAGGTTGTTGGGGTCGCGCTCAGCCGTGATGCGGATCGCCTTGCCGTTCACCACCAGCTGGCCGTTCTCCACCGCCACCTCGCCCTGGAAACGGCCGTGGGTGGAGTCGTAGCGGAGCATGTAGGCCAGATACTCCACATCGATCAGGTCGTTGATCGCCACCACCTCCACGTCGGCGACGCTGCAGGCGCGGCGGAAGGCGAGGCGACCGATGCGGCCGAAGCCGTTGATGCCGATGCGGATGG
>JBIKUY010000397.1:0-2506 GCA_044347355.1 Prochlorococcaceae cyanobacterium
CAATATGCCTTCCGCGCTGAATATGGTTGCACCGTCACCCAATGGATCAGGGCCCGTCGTCTGGACCTCGCCCATCGACGCTTGAGCCTGGGAGCCGCGAGCGACAGCGTGGGGGAGATTGCCAGAGCCTGCGGTTATCGCTCGATGAGCCTGTTCAGCATTGAATTTCAGCAGCGTTTTCATATCAAACCCTCTGCCCTGCTGCGTGAGGCCAGGGTCTATGAAGCCACAGGACTGGCCAATGTAAACACCACCGATCAGGCCACCGATCAGGCCGAGGAGAATCACCCGCCAGCTTCTTGACTCAGCTGATCAAGCCCCCACGCGGCAAGGCTACCGATGCTGCCTCTGGCTTGGGGCTCAGGAAGGCCAAAGCATTGCATCAACCAGAAAGACACAATCCACGGGGCGCAACAATTCACAGCCCGCACGGTTCTGCAATTGCTTCTCAATTGCCGATCAATGGTTCCAATCACACCAGCGACGCAAGTCACTGACGCAACGAATCCACGTAGCATTTGTCACAACAACCGAGCGATCTGACATGCCCGCCCCCTCCGACCTCAGCACCCTGACGAGCAGCGGCACCAGCGACGCAGCGGTCGCCACCGGTCCCGCAGGGCGCGCCCTCGCCCAGCCCATGGAGGCGGCCCTGGTGGATGCCCTGCAGAACCACCTCAGCATGGAGCGTCAGGCCAGTGCCACCTACTTCGCCATGGCCATCTGGTTCGCCGAACGGGAGCTCCGGGGCTTCTCCCACTACTTCAAGCATGAGGCCCACAGCGAGCAGGAGCACGCCGCCACATTCGCCGACTACCTGATCGCCCGCGGCCAGACCGTGCAGCTGCAGGAGCTGGGAGCACCGCGCCAGGACTGGAGCTCGCCTGAGCAGATCATGGCCGCCTCCTTCCAGATGGAAGCCGACGTGACCAGCTCGCTCCAGCAGATCTATGCCATGGCCGAGCGTGCGGCCGACCTGCGCACCACTGTGTTTCTCGACCCGATCGTGGATGCCCAGGTGGATGCGGAAAACGAGTTCGCCCACCTGCTCGGCCGGGTGCGCTTCTGCCAGGGCCAGCCGGCCGCCCTGCTGATCGTGGATGGTGAGCTCAGCGACGACAAGCACAGCCCCGCCAAGCTGGCCTGACGGGGTTGCGGGAAGCCCCGAATCTGAGGTTCAGCCCTACGCCATCACCACGCCATTGAGCCGGTGGCGCTGGCTCAGCCTTGATCAGCCCAGCAGGGGATCGGCCGGCTGGATAGCTCGATCAGGAAGGCCATGCCCAAGGGATCGCTCACGCCGCGACGCTGCCACGCCCGGGCCGTGGCCAGCAGCTCCCTGCGCCGCACCTGCAGCTGAACCAGATCACGGCGCAGGCGCAGCAGCAAACTGCTGCTCTGGCACCGGGCCATTGCCTGAATCAGCACCCGGCTGCGCTGGCGGATGGCATCCACTTCGCGGCAGAGACTGCCGACCACGCTGTCGGAGATGTGAACCGTGGCGGGCATGCCAGCTGACACTTGTTGAGAACCTTTCGCAACCTAGACGACCCGGGCCGCCTTTTGCAAGCGATTCTCAATGGCAGTTAGCCGAACCGGTCGATTTTGGGCGCCATCCAGCCGCCTCTTCAGCAAGTGGCCGCGTAGGCCAACTGTGTAAAACCCCCTAACCTCCGGGTCCAGCACCTCTGATTGGCCGCGTGGTCTTCAGTGCCGACGACAGCGCCAAGAACAGCACAACAAGCAGAACGGAAACTCCCAGCGCCTGGTCGCCCCCCGCAGCCAGCAGCGGTTCAGCGAGCGATCCACTGAGCTGGGCTTTTCAGGTAGCCGACCTGTGCGGGTTCGATCTGTTGCTGGTGGACACCGACTCCGGCCAGTTCTTCGACTGCAATGCCTCGGCCCTGCAAACCCTTGGCTACAGCCGGGAGGAGCTGCTGGCCATGGGCCCCGCCCAACTGCAGGCCGACGATCACCACGACCCCGTCTGGGTGACCCAGCGGATCCGCGAGCTGCTCAAGGAGGGACGCGGCAGCTTCCCCACCCACCATCGCTGCCGCGACGGCACGGTGGTGAACGTGCGGGTGAACCTCATCAACGTGAACCACAACGGCCGGCCGGTGGGTGTGGGGCTGGTGGAGACCATCCGCAACGCCCAAACGCCCAACCCCCATCTGGAGCAGCAGTTGCTGCTGTTCCAGGAGAGCGAAGCCATCCATGGCTCCGCCGGCTGGCACCACCAGCTGCATTGCGGAACCATGGGCTGGACCCCCCAGATCGAGCGGATCACCGGCTGCACCCCCGCCGACTTCCCCGCCTACCTGGAGCTGGTTCACCCCGACGACCGCCAGCAGCTGCGTCAGGCCTATCTCCAGGGGGTGAAGCGCTGCGAGCAGCTCCACCTGCCCCACCGGCTGCGGCTGGGCAACGGCGAGGTGCGCCATGTGCTGCTCATCGGCCTGCCCCGCTGCGACGACGCGGGCAACCCCTGCAACGTGGTGGGCAC
>JBIKUY010000045.1:0-10019 GCA_044347355.1 Prochlorococcaceae cyanobacterium
GCCTGCAACGGGGCATCGACCTGGGCGTGGCCAACTCGATCCTGATCAAGGTGAATCAGATCGGCTCCCTCACCGAAACCCTGCAGGCAATCGACTTAGCCGGCCGCGCTGGCTACACCAGCGTGATCAGCCACCGCAGCGGCGAAACCGAGGACACCACGATCGCCGACCTATCCGTTGCGACCCGGGCCGGCCAGATCAAGACCGGCTCCCTCAGCCGCAGCGAGCGGGTGGCCAAGTACAACCAACTGCTGCGCATCGAAGACGAACTGGGTAACCAGGCGGTCTATGCCGGTGCCGTGGACCGGGGTCCCTGCGGCAAGGCGGGCTGACGGACCAAGCGGGCGGGATGAGGAGCGGGCGGGAGAGGACAGTGATGGTGTGGAGGCCTGATCTTGGCGGCCGCAGAGGTGAGGCCTGAAAGCCAGCCTGCTGGGTGCTACCCCTTCCCCAGAATCCATCTCCTTCTAGCGCCGAGATTCCGCCAAGCCGCTCAGACTCACGGCCGTGACAAGGGCAATCTATGGACTACGGCAACTGGAACCCACATCTCAGTGGCTTCTAGCGGAGCTGGATCTTCCGAATCCCGATGGATGCCCCCCAGCTATTCCGTCACTGTGCGCCTCCGTAAACAGCGGCTTACAGGGAGAGCGGTGTCGCGTCTGCGCCAGCCCGGACCCCAACCTCGCTTCCATCTCATCTAAGCCACGGAGAACACCAATGACGTGCAGAGTCCCATGCTGGAGAAGCATCGCTTTGCGTCTCGACTGATGGACCTCGGAGGATCGCGGCCACCCAGCCGGGTGCAGTGCGCAACCCTCGATGGTTTCCGTCACACGAAACTGATTTGTTGTAGAGATTCGAAAAGCCTGCAGTGATGGGGAGTCGGGCTCTCTACGGTCCGATTGGTAGATCTTCGTTGCTTCCATGCGCATCCTCCCCATCCACGGGCCAAGGCTCTCCCTGCCTGGCCTTTCAGTCCTGCGCCGCCTGGCCATGGTGCTGCTGGCCGGTCTGCTGGCCCTGAATCTGGCTGCCTGCTCCGGCACCACCCTCGGCCAGGCCAAGGATGCGGTTCGCACCGCCGCCAATGTGGCCAACACCGCTGCCGACCTCACTGGCAATGAGCAGCTCAAAGCGGCGGTTGCACCCGTGCTCAAGCTGCTGAACACCACCGAGAAAGAGGTCGAGGCCGGCAACATCAGTGCCGCCAGCAACACGATGAAAACCTTCCGCACGGTCTGGGATACGGCCCAGCCTGTGGTGAAGCTGGCCGCCGGCTCCAACTACGGCCTGATCGACAAGGGTGTGAAGCTCGTGCTGAACACCTTCGGCGGCGAAGCCAGCCCCAGCCAGGACACGGCGCTGGCCGCCGTGAAGGGGCTGATCGGACCGCTCAGCGCACTGCTGGGCTAAAAGCCGGACCCGAGGCGGCGGGCGCAAAATTAGTCGCTTGCCGCCAAGCCTTAGGACCGGGCCCGAATATTTCCTTCAGATCATCGCCATCGCCATCAACCAATGGCGATGGTTGGTCTGTGTTTCCTGGCCCATCCATGGCCCTGATTGATTCAGTCCTGTCCAAAATCACAGCAAACCTCAGCGGTGATCAGGCCCAGTCCCTGCTCAAGACCGCACTGGCCCAGACCGGCGGATTGAAGGGTCTGGCCAGTCGTTTCAACACCACGGGGCTCGCTGAGGTGTTCAACAGCTGGGTGTCCGTCGGCGAAAACGGGGTCATCAAGCCCGATCAGATTGAAGCCGTGCTGGGCAACCAGACCGTTCAACAGATCGCCCAGAAACTGGGTATCGATACCGACAAGGTGGCAGCGACCCTGTCCCAGCTGCTGCCCCAGGTGGTGGACCAACTCACCCCGGATGGCAACCTCGAGGAGGCCGTGGCGGCTACCGCTGAGGCCGATGACGATGACGCAGCTGCTGGCGGCACCAAGGGTGTAACCGCCTGATCCAAGCCACTCGCTGACAACCGGCTTCTGGAATTGGCTCAATCCTTGGGTTCGAATCCTCGGGTTCGAATCCGTGGGTTCAGCCCACCCCAGGCAGCTGGTCGATCCGGCTATCGCGCCTCAGTCGGGCCTGCAACTTCAGCCAGCTCAGGCCCACCGGCAGCCCCAGCACCAGGGGCACGGCAACCAGGGCCGGCCGACTGCTGGTGGCCAGCAGAGCCGCGGCAACCGACAAGCCCGCCAGCAACATCGACTGGCCAGCGCTCTGCTGGGCCAGGGCCAGGCGGCGCAGCAGGCGGTCGGTTTCGCCGGCACGGATCTGCACCTGCAGATCCCCCTGCTCAATCCGGGCCAGGCTTTCATCGAGCCGTCGGGGAATCCCTAGTGCCCTGCTGCTCACCTCGGCCGCCTGGCGGGTGAAGGTGTTCAAGAGGTCATTGGTTCCGGACCCGAACCCCCCGGGGGGGCCACCACCGCTTGCGGTCATCAGGGGAAGCAGATAGGGGCGGGCGATCGAAATCAGGCTAAAGCCGGGATCGAGGCTGCGGCCCACCCCCTCAAAGGTGGACAGGGCCCGCATCACGAAGATCAGCTCTGGGGGCAGACGAAAGGGCTGGCCGTAGACGAGGTCGTAGAGGTCGCCGGAGAGCTTCTGGATCACATTGGCCGAGAAGGGTGGCGTGAGAGCTTCGTTGAGCATCACCCGCACCAGCCGGCGCACCGGACCGGGATCCACCTCTGGCGCGATCACCCCAGCCGCCTGCAGTTCGCTCACCAGCCCAGCTGCATCCCGCCCAGCGGCCGCCTGCACCATCCGCCCCAGTCGCTGGCGCAGGCGGCTGGAGAGCTGGCCCATCATGCCGAAGTCGTAGTAGATCAGCGCCCCATCACTGGCCACCGCCAGGTTGCCGGGGTGGGGATCGGCGTGGAAAAAACCGAAGCGCACCAGCTGCTGCAGATAGCTGGCCGCCCCCTTCTCCGCCACCGCCGCCGGGTCGATGCCGGCCGCCTGCAAGGCCGGGCGATCGGTGATCTTGATGCCAGGTAAATAGTCGAGACAGAGCACGCGCCGGGCGCTCAGCTCCCACACCACCGCGGGGATGCGGATGCCGGAATCGTCGAGAAACTGCTGGCGAAAGCGGGCTGCATGCTCCGCTTCGAGCCGGAAATCCAGCTCCCGCAGCAGCACCCGGCGGCACTCCTTGGCGATGCCCACCCAGTCGCGGCCACGACCCCAGCGGGGATGGCGCTGCACGGCGGCGGCCACCTGCTGCAACACCTCCAGATCCAGCCGGAACAGACGCTCCAAGCCAGGACGCTGCACCTTCAGCACCACTTGGCGGCCGCTGCGCAAGCTGGCGCGATGCACCTGGGCCAGGCTGGCGGAGCCCAGCGGCGTGCTGTCGAGGTCGATGATCTCTGCGCAGCGCTCGCCCAGCTCCTCCTCCAGCAGGGACTGCACCACATCGAACGAGAAGGCGGGCACCCGGTCCTGCAGGGCAGCCAGCTCCTCCACCAACTCGGCGGGCAGCACATCGGGCCGGGCCGAGAGCAACTGCCCCAGCTTGATGAAGGCCGAGCCCAGGCCCAGGAACTGCTGGGTGAGCCAGCGGGCCAGCCGGCGGGAGCGCTGGGAGCGCCGTTCGGGGCTGATCCCGCCTGGATAGGTCCAGGGGCGGCCATCCCACCACAACCGAACCACCAGCACCAGGGCGAGCCACCAGATCCGCAGGGGCCGCCAGAACAACAGCGGGCTCCGGCTCATGGCCTGTGGTCCAGACGCCGGCTGAAGGCAGCAACCTGGGCCCGCAGGGCATCGATCTGCCCCTGCAGATCCTGCGGTGGCTGCGGCGGGGATGGGGGAGCCCCGGACCCGGCCGCCTCACCCCGCTCGATTCGTTCGGCCTCCAACTCCACCTCCTCCCAGAACAGGCTGAATTCCTGGCGCAGTCGCTCCGGCGCGTCCTGGAGCGCCACCGCCGCCTGGGCAGCCGCGTCCAGCAAGCCACTACCCAGCCTGGCGCTGAGGCGGGCCACCGCCGCCTGGATCACGGTCTGGGGAGCTGGCATGGCTCGGTGGGCTGCTCGAATCCGAACTGTGGCAGATAGCTGCCTCAGGGAGTGGGTTGATCCGGCAATTCGGGAGGCGCCTCCTCCTGAACGAACTCCGGCTGCACAGGCTCTGGATCGGGCTCCCGATCCAAGGGCTCGCTGAACAGCGGCTCCTCTGCCGGCAGCGGCCGGATCAATGGTGCCGACTCCTGTGTTGTCTCCATCGGCATCGTCTTCTCCTTCGTGTTCTCCTGCTCCTTCTCCTGCTCCTCCAGCACCAGCACTCCGAGGTCGCCCCGGATCGACTGGGCCTCGGCACCCGTCTTCAGCCTCAGGGCCTCCAGGGTGGTGCCAGGGAACTCCCGCACCTCAAAGGCCTGGCCGAGCTGCACCAGCTGGGGGAATTCGACCGCCATCAGCCGCTGAACCACCCCATAGCCCAGGCCGAAGAACGCGCCGGCCAGCAGAGGCGGCATCCTCCACCGACCAGTGCGTAGGCGTTCCGGTGCGGGAGAGCGCTCGGGGGCAGTGATCATCTGCGGAGATTAGGTGGTGTAGTCGGCGTTGATGCGCACGTACTGATCCGAGAGGTCGCAGCCCCAGGCCACGCCGGCTCCAGAGCCGGCCCCCACCACGAGGCGGATCTGCACGCAGTCACCCTGTGGCCCGGGCCCGCCGAGATAGCTGCCGCTGGCGCAGGCCCGCAGGTAGCCACTGGCGGCGGCGCGATCAAAGGCCAGCGGCTGGCCGGCAGCCATCAGCTGGTGCTCGCCAAGCCAGAGAGCCACGGCGGCGGGATCGAAGGGCACGCCAGCCCGGCCAGCGGCGGCCACGATGCGGCCCCAGTTGGGGTCGCGGCCGTGCACGGCGCACTTCACCAGCGAGGAGCCGCACACGGTGCGGGCGATGGCGCGCGCGCCGGCCTCATCGGTGGCCCCCTCCACCCGCACTTCAAGCAGGCAGGTGGCGCCCTCGCCGTCGCGGGCGATCGCCTTGGCCAGGTGTTGCGACACCGCCGTTAGGCCGTCCTCCAGCGCATCGAAGTGCTCAGGGCTCAAGGGCTCGCCGGCTGCAAAGGCCAGGAACGTGTCGTTGGTGCTGGTGTCGCCGTCCACCGTGATCGCATTGAAGGAGCGCTCCACCGCCCGCTGCACCATCGCCTGCCACACCGCAGCCGGCACTCCCGCATCGCAGCTGAGGTAACCCAGCATCGTGGCCATGGCCGGGTGGATCATCCCCGAGCCCTTGGCCATGCCGCCGATGCGCACCGTTCGCCCGCCCAGATCGGCCTCGAAAGAGATCTGCTTCTCCACCAGATCGGTGGTGAGGATCGCCGTGGCCGCCGCCGCGCCCTCCTCGGGGCTGAGGGCCGCCACCAGCGGATCGAGGCCCGCCACCAAGGTGTCCATCGGGATCGGCACGCCGATCACGCCGGTGGAGCAGATCAGCACCGCCTCGGGGGCCAGCCCCAAGCGCTCAGCCAGCGCCGCCGTGGCGATCAGGCTGTCGGCCAGGCCGCGCTCACCGGTGCAGGCATTGGCCTGGCCGGAATTGGTGAGCACGGCACGGGCGTGGCCGCCGCTTGCCGCCAGGCGCTCAGCGCAGAGATCCACGCAGGCCGCCCGCACCAGCGAGGTGGTGAAGGTGCCGGCACACACGGCGCCTACCGGGGCCAGCAGCAGCGAGAGGTCCGGCTTGCCGGAGGGCTTGAGGCCGGCGGTCACGGCGGCGGCCAGGAAGCCGGCCGGGGCGGTGATACCACCGGGGATCGGGGTCCAGGGGTGGGTCAAGGCTGGAATCGCGATGCAGTGATCCTCAGGCAGCGGCGGGCAGGGGGCAGATCCGACGCCGTGCCGCTGAATCCGTTCACCTCGCGAATCGCGCGCATCAGGGTCTGGTCAGTTCATCTCCACCCACGATGGCCCGATCCAGCAACAACAGTTTCAACCGGATTGAAGGCACTCCCGAGGACGACGTGCTCACGGGAACCCGTCGTCGTGACGAGATCGTTGGCTTCAAGGGCAACGACACGCTGATTGGCCGGAAGAAGGATGACAACCTGCGGGGAGGGCAGGGCAATGACCTGCTCAAGGGTGGCAAGGGCAGCGACCTGCTTCGGGGTGGACGGGGCGAGGATGTGCTCCGGGCGGGCAAGGGCAAGAGCGACCGGATCATCGGTCTCGATGATGGCGATGCCGACCTGGTGCGCTTCAAGGCTGGAAGGCAGCAACCGCTGCGGATCGAAGGGCCGATCGATCCGGTGGATCGGATCGTGCTGGGCGGCGTCGCCACCGCCGACATCCGGATCGAGTCCCTGAGGCGTGACCGGGCGGGAATCTTCACGGGCAACCGGTTGGAAGCTGTGACCCAGGGCATCTCGGTGGACGATCTCACGCCACTGGTGCTGGGCTCACTCGGCTGAGGCTCTGGCCCCAGGCGTCGAAGGTGAGCACCGGGGCAGATCCGGAGGCCAGCGAGGATCTTGGCGACCCGCCAGTGCGGCAGGCACGCCATGAACACCCACGCGCCGCTGGATGCCGAAGCGGCAACGCTCTGCCACCACCTCGTGGGCAATGTCTTCCCCTGGGACGTCACCCGCGCCCTAGAGCTGGCCCTGCTCAAGACCTTCTGCCTGCCCTCGATCTCGGGGCTGCTCAGCCACACCGGCGAATTTCAGCAGCGGCCCCGCAAGCGCTACGACGACACCGGCCTGATGGTGGCCGAGCTGCTGCGCCATGGCCCAGACAGTGCGGCGGGATCGGCGGTGATCGAGCGGCTCAACCGCATCCACGGCCACTACATCATTGCCAACGCCGACTTCCTCTTCGTTCTCTCGGGTTTCGTGGCCGAGCCGATCCGCTGGCTGGAGCGCTACGGATGGCGGCCACTGACGAGCGCGGAGCAGCAGGCCTTGTTCCGTTTCTGGCGGCATGTGGGCGCCCGCATGGGCATCACCGGCCTGCCCAGCACGCTCGAACAACTGCTAGCGCTCAACGACCGGGTGGAGACCAGCCTGTTTGCTGCTGCCGACAGCAACCGGCGGGTGGCCGACGCCACCCTGGCCATGCTGCTGGCGGGCTGGCCCGCTTGCCTTCGCGCGCCGTTGGCGGCGGTGCTGCGGGGGGTGCTGCCCGATGCCGTGGCCACCAGCCTGGGCTGGCCACCGGCCCCCAGCTGGCTGCGGCGGGTGTTGCGGCTGGCCCTCCGGACCCGGAGCCGGCTGGTGAACGGCTGGCAGCGGCTGCGGCCGCCCCGCCACAGCCGCTTCTACTCCCAGCGGCCCACCCCCAGCTATGGAGCGCGTTTCCACTTGAACCAACTGGGTCCGCCGGCCCTGCTGGAGCGGCTCAACCGGCCCCGCTGGAGCGGCCAGCAGCGCCGCATCGGCCTCACCGGCGGCATCGCCAGCGGCAAGAGCAGCGTGGGCCAGCTGCTTGCAGCCCAGGGGCTGCCAGTGCTCGATGCCGATCTGTATGCCCGCGAGGCCTTGGCACCGGGCAGCCCAGGAGCCCTGGCGGTGGGGGGGCCCGCTGGGGCAACGCCATCGATCGCGCCGCCCTGGGCCGGATCGTGTTTACCGATGGGGCCGAGCGACAGTGGCTGGAGAAGCTGGTGCACCCGTTGGTGCGCGAGCGTTTCGCGGCCGAGCTCGAGCCGCTGGCCGAAGCGCCCGTGGTGGTGCTGATGGTGCCGCTGCTGTTTGAGGTGGGCCTGGACGCACTATGCAGCGAGGTGTGGCTGGTGGACTGCGACGACCACCAGCAGCTGGCGCGGCTGATGGCCCGCGATCGGCTCAACGAAGCCGAAGCCCGCACCCGGCTTGCGGCCCAGTGGCCCCTGGCCCGCAAGCGACCTCTCGCCGATCAGGTGCTCGACAACCGGGGCACCCTCGAGCAGCTGGAAGAGCAGGTGGCGCGGGCACTCAGCCCTTCAGCTTGGCGCTGAGGATCTGGTTGGCCAGCTTGGGATCGGCCTTGCCACCGGTTTGTTTCATCAGCTGGCCCACAAAGAAGCCCTGGAGCTTGGTCTTGCCGCCGCGGAAGGCTTCCACCTCCTCGGGGTGGGCGGCCAGCAGCTCCTCCACGATTGCCGTGATGGCCGCGGGGTCGCTGATCATGCCCAGGCCGCGTTGCTCCACGATCGCCTTGGGGGAGCCGCCCTGCTCCAGCAGCTCGGGCAGGATCTCCTTGGCGATCTTGCCGCTGATCGTGCCCCCCTCGATCATCTGCACCATCTCGGCCAGCTGCTCGGGCCGGAAGGGCAGCTCGGCATACGACAGACGGTTGGCATTCACGTGGGCGGCGATGTCGCCGCTGATCCAGTTGGCCGCCGCCTTGGGATCGGCGCCGGCCGCCACCACCGCCTCGAAGTAGTCGGCCATCGGCCGCTCGTCGGTGAGCACCCGGGCGTCGTACTGCGACAGCCCCAGCTGATCGGCATAGCGGTGGCGCTTGGCGGCCGGCAGTTCCGGCAGCTCGGCCCGCCAGCCCTCGCGCAGCGCGGCGCTCACCTCGATCGGGCCCAGATCCGGGTCGGGGAAGTAGCGGTAGTCGCTGGCCCCCTCCTTGGAGCGCATGCTCTTGGTGAGCTGCTTGCCCTCATCCCAGAGGCGGGTTTCCTGCACCACCGGCTCACCGGCCTCGTAGGCCTTGATCTGACGGGCAATCTCGAAATCGATCGCCTTCTGGATGGCGGAGAACGAGTTCATGTTCTTGATCTCCACCTTCGTGCCGAAGGGGGCATCGGGGCCGCGCCGCACCGAGATGTTCACATCGCAGCGCAGGGATCCCTCCTGCATGTTGCCGTCGCTCACCCCCAGATAGCGCATGATCCGGCGGATCTCCGAGGCATATTCCGCCGCCTCGCGGCCGGTGCGCAGATCGGGCTTACTCACGATCTCGGCCAGGGCCACGCCGGCCCGGTTGTAATCCACCAGGGAATGGGTGGAGCCGGCCAGGCGGTCGCTGCCAGCGTGCACCAGCTTGCCGGCGTCCTCCTCCATGTGGAGGCGCTCGATGCCGATCGTTTTCAGGTAGGTGTCTTTGCCCTTTTCAGCCACCTCCACCTCGATCCAACCGTCTTCGGCGATCGGTTCGTCGTATTGGGAGATCTGGTAGTTCTTCGGCAGGTCGGGATAGAAATACTGCTTGCGGTCGAACTTGCTGTGCTCGGCGATCTTCAGGTTGAGCGCCATCGCCGCCTTCACCGCATATTCGAGCACCTTCTGATTGAGCACCGGCAGGGTGCCCGGCAGGCCGCACACCACCGGGTCGATGTGGGTGTTGGGGTCGTCGCCGAAGGTGGTGGAGGCACAGGTGAAGATCTTGCTGGCCGTGCCCAGCTGCACGTGGGTTTCCAGGCCGATCACGGCCTCCCAGGCGGCTGGGGTGCCGGCCTCACCAGCTGTGGTTGCAGCCGTCTCCACCATGGCCATCGCTGAATCGTGGGAGGGCCGATCCTATGGGAGCAGGGAAGCCGATGCCTCGCCGCCCGGGCCCGGCCCCTCGTCACTGCTGAGGCCGAGCCGTCGGCACACCCAGGGGAGGCTGAGGCCCTGCACCAGCAGATTCAGCACCACCACGGTGAACACGATGCCCTCCACATTGGAGCCGAGGTCAGCGGCGATCGTGGGGGATAGACCCGGCATTCTGGGGATGGTGTGCATCAGTTCGAGGGCCAGGGCCAGCGGCACCGCCCCGCGCAGCCCGCACCAGGCCACCAGCAGCGACTCGCGCAGGCTGAACGGCGAGAGCGGCTGGAACAGCAGCACGCTCAGCGGACGGGCAACCAGCATCATCGCCAGACCCACCAGCAGTCCGGCGGGAACCAGCGGCAGGATGCGTTCAAGTTCCGCCGTCAGACCGAACACCAGAAAGATCAGCACCTCCATCATCGTGTTGAACGGCGCCAGCACCTCCTGGAGGGTGTCGGCATTGATGCGGGGATTCGCATAGCTGTGGTTGCTCAGAAACAGCCCGGTCACGTAGGTGCTGATGAAACCGG
>JBIKUY010000050.1:0-9360 GCA_044347355.1 Prochlorococcaceae cyanobacterium
GCTCGAGTCCCAGGCCAGGCAAGGGCTGGGCGCCACCCCCGGCTGTCCCGCATGAGCATCACCCCCTCCCCTGCTGCTGTGGACGGCGCCGATGTCAGGCCCACCGTGCTGGTGGTGGACGACACCGCCGAGAACCTGCAGTTGATGCATGGCCTGCTGCGCGAGCTCTATCGGGTACGGCTGGCCACCAACGGTGACATCGCCCTCACGCTGGCCGGCATGGAGCCCTTGCCCGACCTGATCTTGCTCGACATCATGATGCCGGGCCTCAGTGGCTTTGATGTGTGCCGCAGCCTCAAGCGGGAGCCGCTCACCCGCGCCATCCCCGTGATCTTCCTCACGGCCATGGACCAGGACATCGACCAGGAGGAGGGCTTCCGCTGCGGCTGCGTCGACTACATCACCAAGCCGATCGCTCCGCCGCTGGTGATGGCCCGGGTAGCCACCCAGATCGCCCTCAAACAGGCCAGGGACCGGCTCGCCGAAACCAACGCCTACCTGCAGCGGGAGGTGGAGCGCCAGACCCGTGAAGTGCAGAGAGTGCAGGAGGTCACGATCATGGCAATGGTCTCCCTGGCGGAGACCCGCGACAACGAGACCGGCATGCACCTGCGCCGCACCCAGCAGTACGTGCGGGCGCTGGCTCAGGATCTGCAGCACCACTCCCCCTATGCCGACCAGCTGGATGACACCGCCATCGAGCTGCTCACCAAGTCGGCCCCCCTGCATGACATCGGCAAGGTGGGCATTCCGGACGGCATCCTGCTCAAGCCCGGCAAGCTGACAGTGGATGAGTTTGAGGTGATGAAAACCCACGCGGTGATCGGGGCCCGCATCATCGCCTCGGCGGAGGAGTGGCTGGCCGCCCCCAGCAGCTTTCTGCGCTTTGCCCGCGAGATCGCCCATCACCACCATGAGAACTGGGATGGCAGCGGCTACCCGGATGGGCTGGCCGGTGAAGCGATTCCCCTCTCCGCCCGGCTGATGGCGGTGGCGGATGTGTACGACGCCCTGATCTGCCGGCGCGTCTACAAGCGTCCCTTCAGCCATGGTGATGCCCAGCGCTTCATCATCGAGGGATCGGGTCAAAAATTTGATCCGTTGCTCGTGCAGGCCTTCACCCGCCTGGCCCCCCGCTTTGCCGAGATCGCCGAGACCCTGCGCGATCCCCCCGCCAGCAGCCTCGATGAAGTGGTGATCTGAGCTTCTGAGATCAGAGCACCAGAGATCAGAGCTCCTGAGATCAGAGCGCCACCACCTTCTGGCGGCCCGCCGCCTTGGCCGCATACATGTTGCGGTCGGCGCGCTTGAGGAACAGGCCGGCGTCTTCGCCGGCACCGTGCACCGCCACACCGATCGACAGGGAGGGCTGGATCTGGCGATCGCTCCAGGTGATCGGCTCGGAGACGGCCCGCTGCACCTTCTCGGCCACGGCCAGGGCGGCTTCCAGGGTTGCCACACCATCCAGTAGCACCAGGAATTCATCGCCGCCAATGCGGCCGGCCTGGTCGCGTTCGCGGATCAGGTCGCTGATCCGGTGGGCCACGGTCTGCAGCACCAGATCGCCGCAGTCATGGCCGTAGTGGTCGTTGATCTCCTTGAAGTCGTCAAAGTCGCAGAACAGCAGTGCCAGGGGCTGGGCGGTGCGGATCTGGTCGTCGATCAGGCGTTGCCCCAGCCGGTTCAGAATGGCGGCCCGGCTGCGCAGGCCGGTGAGTGGATCGGTGTTGGCCCGCTGCAGCAGGCGCCGCTCTTCCAGCACCTGTTGGTCCACCGGTTGCAGGGTGATCACATAGCCCTCCTCCAGGGTGAACCCGGCTGGGATGCTCTCGGCGTCGCTCACCCGGCGATTCCCCGATCCCTGGTGGTTGAGCTGGCGCACACTCAGCTGCACCCAGCCCCAGCCGCCGCCAGGGTCGGCCAGCCGCAGCCTTCCCTGGTGCACCACCGGGCCGTGGAGCTCAATCCAGCTGTGCAGGGCCACCGGTTCGGGCGGACCTTCAGCGGCGGCGAATAGCTCCTTGAACGCCTTTCCCTGCCATTGGTCCTGCCGCCAACCGGTCATCGCTTCAAGCGAGGGTGACACCCACACCACGTCTTCGGCTTGATTGAGCAGCACCACCACTTCCACGATGTTTTCGGTGAGCAGCCGGTAGAGGGCCGCCGCATCGGCCAGGCTGCGTGCAGCGCGGGATCGTTCGGTAACGTCTCGCCAGCTCACCAGCAGGTAGCCGCGGGTGGGAATGATCTGGATGTCGTAGCTGCGGCTCTCCTGGAGCAGCTCGTTGCCTTGATAGACGAAGTCGTTGATGTTGGTGGGGGTGTGGCAGCTGGCGGCCTCGATATGGGTGGCCAGCAGGCCGTTGTGCTCCATCTGGGGGAAAATGGACAGAAGGTTCTGGCCCACGATCGCCTCGCGCTCCTGGCTCATGTAGGCGCAGGCTGCCTTGTTCACCTCAATGATCAGGAAGTCGACGATCGCGCCTTCGTGTTGCTGGAGTGGTTGCATCAGCATGAAGAAGTCGTCGCTGATGTCGAAGGCGGTGCGCAGCAGCCCCAGTTGTTCAAAGGTGCTGGGCTGGTTCGGGGGCTTCTCGGCGAGAGCATGGTGCAGCAGCCCCTGTGGCTGCTCTAGATCGCAGGCGGTCTGGCGCAGCAGGGCCTCAAACTCAGGTAGTTCCAGTGGCTGGCCGAACAGGTAGCCCTGGTAAAGATCGCAGCCGAGATCCGCGAGCAACTGGCGTTGGTCTTCCTGCTCCACCCCCTCCGCCAGGCATTCCATCCCCAGACCATGGGCCAGGGTGATGGTGGATTCCACGATCGTGCGATCGGAGTCGGAGTTGGTGATGTTGGCCACGAAGGTGCGGTCGATTTTGAGTCGATGCACGGGCAGGTCGCGCAACAACTCCAGGGACGAATAGCCCGTGCCGAAGTCGTCGATGGCAATGCGGAAGCCACGGTCGGCCAGCTCCTGCAACTGCTCGCGGCCCAACAGGGGATTGCGCAGCAGGGCCGTTTCGGTGATCTCAAGCTCCAGCTGCTCAGGGCTGAGCTGGTGCATGGCCAGGCCATCCACCAGGGTGTTGATGAACCGCCTGCCGGGCAGTTCCAGCTCCCGGGGTGACACATTCACCGCCAGCCGCGGAACGCAAAGCCCCTCGGCCTGCCAGTGGGCCAGCTGTTCCAGGCTGCGCTGGAACACCCAGTTGCCCAGCTGCAGGATCAGGTCACTCTCCTCCGCCAGGGGGATGAAGCGGCTGGGCGGCACGCTCACGCCGCGGTGGTTGGTCCAGCGCAGCAACACCTCTGCCCCGGCCATGGGGCTGTGGCGGTGGATCTGGGGCTGCAACACCAGCCGCAACTGCTCACCGGGGATCGCCTGTGCCAATTCATTGCGCAGATACATCCGCTCCTGGATCTGGCGGCTGATCGTGCTCGAGTAGGCGCAGACCTGACTCCGTCCCTGGCTCTTGGCCTTGGTGAGGGCGGTGCTGGCGCATTGGATCAGGGCCTCGCTGGTTTGGCCATGTTCGGGATAGGAGGCGATCCCTAGGGAGAAGCTGGCGAACAGGGGCAGTGGGTTCTGGAGCAGGGGCTGTTCCCCCCACTGGTGCTCAAGGCGCCGGGCGGCGGCGATGGCATCGCCGAGGGAGTGGATCTCTTCATCCAGCACCAGCAGGAATTCATCGCTGCTGATCCGGGCCAGCCAGGCCTGGGGCCCGAGTAATTCGGCCAGCCGCTTGGCGATCGCTTTCAGCACCCGGTCGCCCACCTCGGGGCCGTAGTTATCGTTGATGTCCTGGAAGCCATCCACATCCAGGCTGAAGACGGCCAGGGAGTTGTTGTAGCTGCGGCCGATGAGGCTGCGATCGAGTTCCTTGAGGGTGGCCACCTTGTTGGGCAGGCCGGTGAGCGGGTCGCGGCTGAGGTCGTTGACCTGCTCGTCAAGCCGGCCCTGTTGGACCGTAACGTCCCGCAGGGTGCCGATTGCCCGCTCCGGCTCGCCGTGGTCGTTGTAGTTGATGCGGGCCTCCGCCAGCATCAGCCGTTCGCTGCCATCCACCAAGCGCAGGCGGTGACGACTGGAGAACGGGTCACCGCGGTTCACCGCCCGCTGCCAGTCGTGGCGCCACTGGGTGCGGTCGTCGGGATGCACAAGGCTGGCGTAGTGCCAGAGGGTGGACGGCCCCTCGTTGGCCTGGGCCTTGCAAAGGCGGCGCATCTGCGCCGACCAGCGCATCTGTCCATCGGCGAAGCGCAGCTCCCAGCTGCCGATGCCGCTCAGGGTCTCACCGCCCTGGATCAGATCCAGGCTGGCCTCCAGGGCCGCGTTGCGCTGCTCGGCGGCAGTGCGATCGCGCACCGCGCTGAGCAGCAGCTGGTGGCCATCCAGGTCGATCAGCCGGTGACTCACCTCCACATCGAGGATCGCGTTGTTCTTGCAACGGTGGCGCGTGCGAAACAGGCCACCCCCCTGGGCGATCAGTTCGCGGCGGCGCTGCCGGAGCCAGTCGGCGTCGTGGTCGGGATCGGCCTGGATCCGCTCGGGTGCCAGGCCAAGGAGTTCGGCCCGGCTGTAGCCGAGATGGGTAGGAGCGCTGTCATTGCAGGCCACGAACCGCCCACTGTTGGCATCGGAGACCAACAGATCCAAGCCGGCCAGGTCGGCGAGCAGACAAAAGTCGTCGAGGCGCTGGCGCGAGGCCTGGGAGAGGGTGCCTGCTCGGCCTCCCTGCATATCTGCCAGGCTGGCCGCCATCCCCTCCCGTTTCTGTGTACAAAAAAATTAGGAGGTTGTCGGTGGTTACGCCTGCACTGTGAACGCTGCTTCACGGTGTTCGGGGATGTGTTCGGGGGGCTGTTCGCGGTTGGGGCTGCGGGGTTGCCCAAGCCCACCGGCTTGCCGGGGCGGGGTTGTGCGGTGCCCTGTTCAGCCACTTTTCCTCAGGGATGTTGATTGTTTTGGCAACTGTTTGCGCCCTGAATTTTTCCCATCGAAGACGAATTACGGTGGCACCAGATGGCTGAGCTGCTCGCGCACAACCCCGTTTCCTGCTGCTACCTGGCGATGGCCTGCTGCTGGTGAATGGCGCCGGCATGGTGCTGTGGCTCGATCGCTGGGCTGAGCGCTGCCTGGACGTGGAAGCCGCCCGGTGGCGCGACAGGCTCCTGCAGGAGCTGTGGCCGGGCCTGGCCGCGGCGCTGGCCGAGCTGCCGGAACCGCTGGCTTCCGGCTTCCACGACCAGTCGCTGGCGCCTCCCGCCGGTGGGGCGGCCCTGTGTCTGCGCCTGTTTCGCAGCGACGATGGCTACGGCGTCGGCCTGCTGCAGCCGCGCACCGCACCGGATCAGGTGTGCCCCCGGGTGAGCCTGCTCGCCAATGTGATCAACACGGTTCAGGATTCCCTGCTGATCACCCTGGCTGAGCCCCAGGCGTCGCCCGGGCCGATCATCATTTATGTCAATCAGGCCCTCGAGCAGCAGTCGGGCTACCGGGCCCAGCAGCTGCTGGGCCGCAGCCCGCGCATCTTCCAGGGGCCGGACACCGACCACACCGTGACCCGGCGCTTTGGCGAGGAGCTGAGCCAGTGGCACAGCCCCAGCATGGAGGTGATCAACTACCGCCAGGACGGCCGGCCGTACTGGATCGATTTGAAGGTGGCGCCGCTGGCGGATGCCGATGGCTGGTACACCCACTGGGTGTCGGTGCAGCGGGATGTATCGGACCGCAAGGCCGACCAGCAGTTGCTGCTGGATCAGGCCTACACCGACCCACTCACCGGCCTGATCAACCGCCGCGGCCTCTATGGGCTCCTGGATCAGCTTCTGGCCCAGAGCTCGTGTCAGATCGCACTGATCTTCTGCGATCTGGATCGCTTCAAGGAAGTGAATGATCGCTACGGCCATGCCGTGGGGGACGCCTTGCTGCTGGAGCTCACCAATCGGCTGAAGAGTGAACTGCGCAGCCATGACCACCTGGCCCGGCTGGGGGGGGATGAATTCGTGGTGTTGATGGAAGGCATCCATCACGACGGAGACGCCCTTGCCCTTGCTGAGCGCCTGCGCACCGCCTTGAACGAACCTTGGCTGCACGACGGTGTGGAGATCAGCCTGTCGATGAGCATGGGCTTGGCCCTGGCCCACGCCGAGCCCGGCATGAACCCGGAGGAGCTGCTGCGCCGCGCCGATCTCACGATGTATCAGGTGAAGGAGTCGGGCCGCGATGGGGTGGCGATGTACACCATGGCCATGGATTCGTCCGTGCAGGCGGCGGTGTCCCTGCGCCAGCAGTTGGAGGGGGCCGTGCGCCACGACCGCTTGCTCCTGCACTACCAGCCGCTGGTGAACCTGGCGACGGGCCAGGTGGTGGGGGCTGAGGCTCTGCTGCGGTTGCGGGAGCTGAACGGCGGCCTGGTGCAGCCCGACCATTTCATTCCCGTGGCCGAGCGCACCGGTTTGATCACCCAGCTGGAGCGCTGGGTGATCAACGAAGCCCTCGACACCCTGGCCGGCTGGCAGCAGCAGGGTTTGTCCTGGAGCCTGGCGATCAACATCAGTCCGGTGCACCTGGAGCGGGGGCAGCTGGCGCGGGAGTTGCTGGAGCAGCAGCAGCGCTGTGGCGTTGATCTGGCCGGCCTCACCGTGGAGATCACGGAGACGGTGCTGCTGCAGGCCCAGGGCCGAGCCCACCACAACCTCACGGCCCTGAAGGCGGCCGGGGTGAGCCTGGCCCTGGATGACTTCGGCACCGGCTACTCCAGCCTGGCCTGGCTGAGCCAGCTGCCGATCGACAAGGTGAAACTCGACCAGGCCTACATCCGCCAGATGGGCGACGACCCCCGTGCCGCGACCCTGCTGCGGGGCTTCACCCAGGTGTTTCAGGAGCTGGGGCTCACGGTGGTGGCCGAGGGGATCGAAACGGTGGAGCAACGCCAGGCGCTGCTGGCCATGGGCTGCAGCCTGGGTCAGGGATTCCTTTACGGCCGGCCCGCGAGGCTGGACGACCCGCTTTGGTACGCACTCACCCAGGTGGGGGCAGCGGTGCAGCCCACCTAAAGGGGTGGGGGCTCGTGCACGACCCGGTTGCGACCGGTTCACTTGGCTGCGTAGGGGCATTCGTCGACACGGCGGAACCAGGCGGCCTCCGGTTCGTGGCGGATGGGCTGGGCCACGCCGAAGCTGGCGGTGAGGCTGCCGGCCGCGGCGAAGGGGCTTGCGGTCACCAGCTGGCGCAGCTGCTCGGCCAGTGCGGCAAACGCCGATCAGCTTTTCCAGCCAACCCTCGCCATCCAGCACGGGCAGGGCCATCACCTCCCACGGTGGTGGCACCGGCTGTGGAGCGCAGCAGGTTGCGGTTGGCCTCATACTCCTCGGACCTGCCCGGATGCACCAGAAACTGGGTGCCGATCTGGCCCACCCAGTCCTCCGGACGTCAGCCCAGCAGCGTGGTGAGCGAGGGGGGCACCCAGAGGATGCGGCCCCGGTCGTCAAGGCAGAACACCACATTGCTGGAGTTCTCGGCTAGCAACCGGTAATGCTCTTCCGATGCGGCCAACTGTTCACTCGTGTGGCGCAGGCCCGTGATCTCGGTGGAGAAGCCGATCAGGGCATCGGACTGGCCCGGCTGGCGGTAGCAGCTCCATCGCTAGACAGCACGCACCTTCGCCGAGCAGTGCCATACCCACGGAAGCGTGCTGGATCAGCTGGGCAGGAGCGTGGCTCAGGACACGGGATCCGTGGCTGGCTTCAGGATCGATCAGCTGGTGGAGAGGGCGGTGGAGCTGGAGGCCAACGGATCGGAACGGATTGGCTATGCCGAACGGTTCACTAGGGGTGATCGCGCAAACTTAGGTAAAAGATGCTGCTTCGGGTTGCGAATTCGGGTCCGTTGCAGCCCTTTGGAGGAGGGCTGCGATCCCCCGGCGCCTCAGCGGATGGCGCGGATGCAGTTGCGGCCGGCTCTTTTGGCGTTGTACAGGCCATGGTCGGCCTGTTTGAGCAACTCCTGGGGCGCGGTCATCGCCGCAGTGCGTGCCGCCACGCCGATGCTGATGCTGCCCTGCCAGGATCCATCGCCGGTGGGCACCTGTAGGGCACGCACCGCCCGCAGCACCGCCTCGGCGCTCTGCAGCCCGCCCAGGAGATCGGTGTGGGGACAGATCACCAACAGTTCATCCCCCCCCAGTCGGCAGACCACGTCGTCGTTGCGCATGGCATCGCACAGGGTTCTGGCCAGCTCCACCAGCACCCGGTCGCCGGCGTCGTGGCCGTGGCGGTCGTTCACCTGTTTGAAGTGGTCGGCATCGATCATCATCACCACCAGATCCGGTGGTTTCGCCGCTCCTTGGCGCCTGTTGTGGCCTGCGCCGTCCCCGTCCCAAAACTGTGCCAGCAGCCGCATGGCATGGCGGCGGTTTGGCAGTCCCGTGAGGCTGTCGGTTTGGGAGATCTCCTCGAGGGCTTGGTTGGCTTTCGAGAGTTGTCTGGTGCGCAGCGCCACCTGCTTTTCCAGGTTGGCGTTCAGCTCCTTGAGCCGCTGGTTCTGCTCGGTCACCTCGCGGAAGAGTCCATCCAGGGCCTCCAGCAGGGGTTCGGTTTCGGCGGCCCGCAAGTGCTCCAACCGCTCAAAGGCGTCCGCCGCCAGCATCCCCGCCTGGATCGCCCGTACCTGCTTGGCCATGTCCTGATCCATGCCCAGGATGTGGTAGGCCAGCCAGTAGGTGAGAAAGCTCAACAGGGAGCGGGCCCGCTTGAGATTGCCGGCCGTCACATCGGCGTGGATGGAGGTGGCATTGGCGAGAAATTCGTGATGCACCTGTTGATGCAGGTGAAGGTGGCGCGAATCGATGCCCGCATCCACCATCAGTTTTTCCTCATACTGGAAGTGCTGCTCGGTGTAATGCTTGAGCTGTTGATAAAGATCGTCTATGTCCTTAAGATTAATTTTGCCGCTGAACAGCAGATTGCCAAGCTTGTTGATGATGTCAACGAGCCCATGGTGCTGGGCATCGATCCCCGGCAAATTTGTAAGATAATGCTCGTCCCAGTGAAACGTGCCAGGACGCAACACTGGCTTATGGACCACTGGCTTATGGATCATTGGCTTATGGATCGGTGATTGCTCGGCCATCGGCTTGGCCCCAGATCTCCTGACACAACCCACCTCTAAAATGTAGCCTGAATGGGTGTTGGCTGACCTTCGGCCAGGCTTTCTGTCGATCTTTTGAAGCTGCCGAGCTGGTGCTCGATCAGGGTGGCCCTAATTCTGCGCTGTTTCTTCTGCTAACACCATGCATCCCAGCTGTTCATGGACCCCCGAGAAAGAAAGGTTCCCATGACATGTCGGCTGAATCCCTGTCG